>DATBBD010000809.1:0-12832 GCA_036271175.1 Polyangiaceae bacterium
CTTTCGAATCAGTCCACCGCCGCAGCGGCGTTCTCGGACTTTCGTGAGTCGAAATTCGATTGCAGTGACGCGACGCACTTCGACAGCGTGCGTCGAAATTCCGTGGTCTCGCGCGCCGAGAGCTCCGAGACGAGGTGCGCCTCGACCTGCTCGGTCGCTCGGTCGCACGCGACGACCAGCTTGCGCCCGGCCGCGGTCAGGCTCGCGCGCTGAATTTTCCGATGCTCGGGGTCGGCTTTTCGGACGATGAGACCGCGCCGTTCGAGCGAAATGACGAGCTGATTCATCGCTTGCGCCGATACCAGGGTGCGTCGCGCGAGCTGGGCCGACGAGAGGCCGTCCCTGCGCGACAGCACGCTGAGCGCCGTGTACTCGTGCGCCGAGACGCCCCAGGGATGAAGCGCTGCGTCGAGCCGAACCCGGAGCCCGCGCTCGACCCATTTGACGAGATACCCGACGCGGGGGTGCGACGCTGCATCGCGTTTCATCGATTGACTCCGTTAGCAGCGCGGGCCACCCTGTATCAAGTTGATTGATACACGGGCGGCATTCGGTCCCGTCGACGTCGAGCGGGAAAATCGGAGTGACGGCGCGGTCATTCTCCGCTCGCGTGTTCCGCTCGGCGCCTATTCGAAACACCTGACCGATCGACTCGTCGAGTGGGCGCGAAGGCGTCCCGACGCGCCGTTCCTCGCGCGGCGCGCCGGCTCGGGGCCGTTTCGCGTCGTGACCTACGGCGACGCCTGGCGGCTCGTCGAGCGGTTGTCGCAGGGGCTCCTCGATCGTGGACTTTCGGAAGCGCGTCCCATCGCGATCTTGAGCGAGAACGGCATCGAGCACGCGCTCCTCGCGCTCGCGGCGCTCCACGTCGGGATCCCGCACGCGCCGATTTCACCGGCGTATGCGCAGCTCTCCACCGACTTCGCGAAGCTCCGTCACGTTCTCGACGTGCTCACGCCCGGCCTCGTCGCCGTCTCGGACGGGCCGAGTTACGAACGCGCCGTCCTTTCGATGGTGCCCGGCGACACCGAGGTCGTCGTGTCGGGGCGGGGTTTCGAAGGACGCAGTTCGACGCCGTTCGAGTTGCTCGCCCGCGAGCCGACCGCGGCGGTCCGGGCGGCGCACGACGCGGTCGACCCGGACGCCGTCGCGAAAATCCTCTTCACGTCGGGCTCCACCGGGCTCCCCAAGGGCGTCATCAACACGCAACGGATGTGGTGCAGTAACCTCCGTCAAATCTTCCAATCATTCCCGTGCATGGAAGAAGAGCCGCTCGATCTCGTCGATTGGCTGCCGTGGAATCACACATTCGGAGGCAACCACAACTTCGGCCTCGTGCTCGAGACCGGTGGCACGCTCTACATCGACGACGGCAGGCCGACGCCCCCCGGGATCTTGCAGACCGTCCAAAACCTGCGCGAGATCGCGCCGACGGTTTACTTCAACGTGCCGAAGGGGTTCATCGAGCTCTTGCCGCACCTGCGGCAAGACGCAGCGCTTCGGAAGACCTTTTTTTCTCGGTTGAAACTGCTCTTTTACGCCGGCGCAGGGCTCGCACAGCCGGTGTGGGACGGGTTCGTCGAGCTCGCGTTGGAAACGACGGGGAAGCCGATCGTGATCACGTCGGGGCTCGGGTGCACCGAGTCGAGCCCGTCCGCGCTCTTCGCCCACTGGCCAGACACCTGGTCGGGTCTCCTCGGCGTGCCCGTGCCGGGGCTCGAGCTGAAGCTTGCCCCCGTAGCTCATAAAATCGAAGCTCGCTATCGAGGGCCGAACATCACGCCCGGGTATTTTCGACAACCGGACGAGACCGTGCGCGCCTTCGACGAGGAGGGTTTCTATCGCACTGGTGACGCGCTCACTTTCGTCGACGAGAGCGACCCGAATCGAGGCATGAAATTCGACGGCAGGATCGCCGAAGATTTCAAGCTGAGCACCGGCACCTGGGTCAGCTTCGGCGCGCTTCGCGCGAAGCTCCTCGATGCCTGCGCACCCGCCGTGGCCGACGCGGTACTCACCGGTCTCGATCGCGACTACGTGGGTGCGATCCTGTTCCCCTCCATTCCTTCTTGCACGCGGCTCGCCGGGGTCGCCGAAGACACGGCTCCCGCGGACGTCGTGCGACACCCCGACGTGCGCCGTCGCATCGCCGACGGGCTCGCCGAAGTCCTCCGCGGAAGCTCGGGGAGCGCAAGCCGCGTCGCGCGCGCCGTGCTCACCGAGGTCCCGCCGTCGCTCGACTCCGGCGAAATGACGGACAAGGGCTCTTTGAACCAACGCGCCGTGCTCGACCGCCGCAGCGATCTCGTCGAGCGCCTCTACCGAGATCCGCCGCCGGACGACGTGCTCGTCGTCACCACCGAATAGAGAAACGATTTTCCATGAACTTCGACGATCTGGTTGCGTTCGACGTCCACACGCACGCGGAAGTGTCATGCCGCGAGCCGTACGACGAGTACGGGCGCGAATTCGACGACGCCGCCGCGAAGTACTTCAAGTTCGGCAAGCGTCCGACCATCGCGGAGACGGTCGCGTATTACCGCGAACGCAAGATCGGGTTCGTGATGTTCGCGGTCGACAGCGAGTTCGAAACGGGGCGACGCCGCATTCCGAACGAAGAAGTGGCCGAAGCCGCCGCAGAGAATCGCGACATCATGCTCGCGTTCGCGAGCATCGATCCGCACAAAGGCCGCCTCGGCGCGCGCGAGGCACGGCGGCTCATCGCGGACTTCGGCGTCCGCGGCTTCAAGTTCCACCCGACGGTTCAGGGCTTCTTCCCGAACGATCATCGGCTCGCCTACCCGCTTTACGAGGTGATCGCCGAGGCGGGCCTTCCAGCCATTTTCCACAGCGGCCATTCGGGCATCGGTACCGGGATGCGCGGCGGGGGCGGCCTTCGTCTCAAATATTCGAATCCGATTCACATCGACGACGTTGCCGTCGATTTTCCGGACATGCCGATCATCATCGCGCACCCGTCGTGGCCGTGGCAGAGCGAAGCGCTCTCCGTGTGCCTCCACAAGCCGAACGTGTACATCGATCTTTCCGGGTGGTCGCCGAAGTATTTTTCGCCGGAGCTCGTGCAGCACGCGAACACGCAACTGAAAAAGAAGATGCTCTTCGGCTCCGACTTTCCGCTGATCACGCCCGATCGCTGGGTGGACGACTTCAAGAACGCAGGGTTCCGTCCCGAAGTGCAGCCCCTCATCTTGAAGGAGAACGCGCGGGGACTCTTCGGCACGAGAACCGAAGGCGCGGTCGCTCCGTGAACGATCGCACCGAGGTGGTGATCCTCGGCGCGGGGCCGGCCGGCCTCTTGCTCGCGCATTTGCTCGACCGGCGGGGCATCGGAAACGTCGTGCTCGAAATTCGCTCGCGCGCGCACGTCCTGTCGCGCATTCGCGCCGGCGTGCTCGAGCAAGGCACCGTCGACGTCCTGAACGCCGCCGGGCTCGGAGAGCGAGCGAGCCGCGAAGGCTTCGTGCATCGCGGCGTCACCGTGGCGAGCCGGGGCGAGAGCCTGCGCATCGATTTCGTCGAACGCACGGGGCAAGCCGTCACCGTCTACGGCCAAACGGAGCTACAAAAGGACTTGTTTCACGCTCGCGACGAGGCGTCCGGCGCCCTCGTCGAGAACGTCTCGGACGTGGCAATTTCCGGCGTTGATTCGACCACCCCAGAGGTCACTTACACGAAAGACGGATCGCGGCACACACTTCGGGCCGACTTCGTCGCGGGCTGCGACGGCCATCACGGCGTTTCAAGATCCGCGATCCCCGCGTCGTTGCTCACGACTTACGAGCGCACGGTTCCCTTCGGTTGGCTCGGGATCTTGTCGGAAACGCCGCCGGTCAGCGACGAGCTGATCTACGCCGACCACGACGACGGCTTCGCGCTCTGCTCGATGCGAAACCCCCAATTGTCGCGTTACTACCTCCAGTGCTCGCTGGACGACGGCGTCGAGAACTGGCCCGACGCGCGGTTCTGGGCCGCGCTCCGGGTTCGTTTGCCGAAAGACGCCGCGGAACGCCTCGTCACCGGTCCGTCGATCGAGAAGTCGCTCACGCCCATCCGGAGCTTCGTCGTCGAGCCGATGCAATACGGGCGCGTGTTCCTCGCGGGGGACGCGGCGCACATCGTTCCGCCGACCGGCGCGAAGGGCTTGAACCTCGCCATCTCCGACGTCGTGTTGCTCTCGGAAGCGCTCGGCGCGTTTTATCGCGAACGGTCGCCCACCCTGCTCGAGTCGTATTCGCGCCGCGCCCTCGACCGCGTGTGGAGCGCGGTGCGGTTTTCCTGGTGGATGACGGCCTTGCTTCACCGCGGAAATGGCGAAGATGCGTTTTCATTGCAACTTCGCCGGGCCGAGTTCTCGTATCTTCGGAGCTCGATTGCGGCACAGACCGTGTTCGCAGAAAACTACGTCGGCCAGGCTCGGTCGGACAGGAGACGCGATGTCGGAACGTCATGAGCGAGGAATGCGCGTCCGTCGCGAAGTGCTCGGCGACGCGCACGTGGACGCAGCCCTCGGTGCGACCACCCCATTGGACGCAGATTTCCAGAAATGGATCACCGAAGCCATTTGGGGGGATCTCTGGGCGGATCCTGGGCTCGATCGAAAGACGCGGAGCCTGATCACCATCGCCATCTTGGCGGCACTGGGCTCGGAGGAGCTCGACCTCCATCTCCGCGCGTCGTCGAACACCGGCGTCGGGGACGACGAGCTCGCGCAGGTGCTGCGTCACGTCGCGGCGTACGCCGGCGCTCCCGCCGCGAATCGGGCGTTCGCGAGGGCCAAGGCGATCCGCGGGGCGTCGCGTTGAAACGGTACAACCCGCCGTCCGTCGCGGATCATCCGCCGTTTTCGCACGCCGCCTATCGCTCGACGGTGAAACGGTCGCCCGCGTTCGACGCGATCCTCGTACCCCAGACCATTTCGGAGATCACCGGCCCCGGTCCCGCGGTGTCGGCGCTCGCCGAAGACGACGCGGATCTCACGACGAACGCGCACACCGGGAGCGCGGCGATCGGCGAGCGCTCGATTCTCACCGGCCGCGTCCTCGACGAGAACGGCGCGCCCGTCGCGGGCATGCTCGTCGAGATCTGGCAGGCCGACGCGAGTGGACGCTACGCGCATCCTCGTGAAAAAGATTTCCCTGCGCCCCGCGATCCGAACTTCGTCGGTCACGGCGCGTGCAAAACCGACGGCGCGGGCGTCTATCGGTTCACGACGGTGAAGCCGGGGCCGTATCCGTGGGGCAACCACGACAATGCGTGGCGGCCCGCTCATGTGCACTTTTCCGTGCTCGGCCCAGCCCTCGTCACGCGGCTCGTGACGCAAATGTACTTCCCGGGCGATCCGCTGCTGTCGCTCGATCCGATTTTTCACGCCGTGCCGGAACCGGCGCGCGGCCGTCTCGTCGCGGCGTACGATCACTCGGTGACGATGCCGAACTGGGCGCTCGGCTACCGCTTCGACATCGTGCTCGCGGGCGTCGAAGAGACGCCGACCGAGGAGGCGGGCACATGGCGTCACTGAAACAGACGCCGTCGCAAACGGTGGGGCCGTACTATGCGATGCGGCTCTTCGCGCCCGACCAGAACCGGCTCGTTCCCGTGAGCGCCCCCGGAAGGATTCGCGTCGAGGGGTGCGTGCTCGACGCCGACGGGGTGCCCATGGAAGACGCCCTCGTCGAGATCTGGCAAGCGAACGCACACGGACGGTTCCGTCACCCGGACGATCCGCGCGTCGATGTGCCGCTCACGCCCGGGTTCGTCGGGTTCGGGCGGGCGCCCGTGGATCTCGAGACGCGACGGTTCTGGTTCGAAACGACGAAACCGGGGCGCGTCCTTGCGCCGGACGGTTCGTCGCAAGCGCCGCATCTCAGTCTCGTCGTGCAGGGGCGCGGCATGCTGCGTCCCTCGTTCACGCGGCTCTATTTCGCCGATGAAACGACCGCCAACGCGGCGGATTTCGTTCTCGTGCGGGTTCCCGAAGCGCGCCGCCATACGCTCCTCGCTCATCTCGTTTCGAGCGACGGGGCGCCGACGTACCGTTTCGATATTCGCTTCCAGGGAAACGACGAAACCGTGTTCTTCGTTTTCGACTAAACGGAAAACTCGGCTCATGAACGCGCGGCCCGACTTCGATCCCGGATTTTCGACGGCCGCGATGCAATCCATCTGGTCGGCCGAGTCGCGCGTTCGTCGCTTCTGCGACGTGGAGGCCGCGCTCGCGCGCGCGACGGCCTCCGCCCGATTGATCCCGGAATCGGCGGCGCGAGCCGTCGAAAACGCCTGCGCGACGCTCGACCTCGACGCCGTTCGATTGCTCGACGAAGGCTGGAGCGCGGGGAGCCCCGTCATCGTCTTGCTCGCCCAGTTGCGAACGCGACTCGACGCGGCGGACGCGTCGTTTCTCCACTACGGCGCGACGTCGCAAGACGTCATCGACACCGCGACGATGCTCCAGACGCGGGACGCGCTCGGCGTGCTCGCGGCGTTCATCCGGGAACTCGCCGACGGGCTCGCGTCGCTCATCGAACGGCACCCGGCGGATTGGGTGATGGCCCGCACCTTGATGCGTCCGGCGCTGCCCGTCCGATTCGCGTTGCGAGTCGCGCGCTGGCTCGAACCGATGCTGGAGTCGCTCGAAGCTGTCGATGCGGCGCGCGCGCATTTGCCGGTTCAGCTCGGCGGTCCGGTGGGAGACCTGGCGAGTTTCGCCGACGCCGCGGACGCGGTCGTGAATGCGTTCGCGCACGACCTCGGCCTGTCGGTGCCGCGCATCCCCTGGCACACCGATCGCGGCCCGGTTCGAACGACGCTATCGCTGGTCGAACGGGCGGTCTCGAGCGCCGCGACGATCGCGGCCGATCTCGTCCTTTTGTCGCAGCCCGAGCTCGGCGAAATTCGTCTACCGGGTGGCGGCTCGTCGAGCATGCCGCACAAGGAAAATCCAATATCTGCCGTTCGAACGCTCGCGGCCGCGCAAGCCTGTCACCGCGTCGCGGCGATCGTGACGGGAGCGCCCCCGCACGAGCTCGAACGCGCCGCGGGAAGCCTTCAGGCCGAGTGGTTTGCGGTGCCGCTGGTTTTCCAGACCGCGAGCGCCGCCTTGTCGTCGGTTCGCAGCGCGGTGTCGGCGCTCACGTTCGACCCAGAACGGGCTACGAAGAACCTCGGTGGCGCGACGTTGCCGGATCCGCGCGCGGCCGATCGGTTGGTCGCTCGGGTCGTCGAACGCCATCGTCGTCTGCGCGGAACGGGCCGCACGTGAGCGTCGAGTCCGTGGAGCTCGACTGGGACGCGAGTGGAAGCGACGGGGCTCCCGTGGTGATTCTCGGGCACTCGCTCGGGACGGATCGCTCGATGTGGGAACCGCAGCTCGACGTGCTGCGAGCGGCACATCGCGTCGTTCGCGTCGATCTCCGGGGCCATGGCGCTTCGCCCGTGCCCGACGGGCCGTACGCGCTCGACGCGATGGCGAGGGACGTGCTCCACGCGGCGAATCGCGCAGGGGTCGATCGGTTCGCCTACTGCGGCGTGTCGCTCGGCGGCATCGTCGGGCTGTGGCTCGCGGCGCACCACCCGGAGCGCGTGCGCGCGTTGGTCGCGGCGAACACCGCCGCGAAGATCGGCTCGGCCGAGGGATGGCGCGATCGCATCGCGGCGGTCGATTCGCTCGGAATGAGTCGGCTCGCGGAAGCCGTCGTCCCGCGGTGGTTCTCGCCGGATTTCCGCGTGGCCGAGCCCGCGCGGTTCGCCCATTTCGAGCGAGTCGTCGGTCGAACGAGCGCCGCGGGATACCGAGCGGCCTGCGCCGCGCTCGCGACCGCGGACGTCACTGCCGACTTGTCGCGCATCGTCGCGCCGACCCTGATCATCGGGGGAACGGAGGATATGTCCACTCCACTGGTCGATGCACGCTTGCTCGAGGCTCAGATCGCCGGGAGCAAGCTGGTCGTCCTGGACGGCGCAGGCCACCTTTCGAACGTCGATCGGCCGGCCGCGTTCAACGGCAGCGTCGCCCCGTTTCTCGACCAGCACCGTGCATGACGACGAAGGTGCCCCCCAAAAAAAACCAAGGAGCCGAAGTCATGATCCGAACCGAGCTCGCTTTCGAAGCCCACGTTCTCTTGAGCGACATGATCGTCGTTGGGCCGAGCGCGCACGGCTTTCGCCGCGTCGTGCCGATCACCGGGGGCACGTTCGAGGGGCCTCGGGTTCGCGGCCGCGTTCTTCCGTCGGGACAAGACCACCAGTTCATCCGCCCCGACGGCGTTCTCGAGCTCGAGGCGCGCTACGTGCTCGAGACGGACGATGGCGTGCCCATCGTCGTCGTCAATCGCGGCCTCCGGCGCGCGTCGGCGGAAGTCATCGAACGCCTGACCCGCGGCGAAATCGTGCCTGCCTCCGAATACTATTTCAGAACCTGCGCGCAATTCGAGGCGCCGCTCGTGAGTCCGTACGCCTGGCTGAACGCTGCACTGTTCATCGGCCAGGCCGAACGATTGCCGAACGCGGCGCTCGTTCGGTTCTACGAAGTGCTGTAGAGAACCGCCAAGGGTCACGCGAAATCGAGGACTGCCGCTCGACGCGGTATCGCCCAGGGATCGCGGGCTCACGTGTGCGGGCTCGGCCTCGCTGCCGAATGTTCCCCAGGGCGACCGAACAAGACGGCGATGGCCGAACCTCCGTCGACGTCCGCACGCTCGTATCGAAAACTGACTCCCGCTGCGGCCTCCGATTGCCCGAGCTTCAGGAGTGGACCCATGTCGCGCGCATTGAACACCGCGCGACACAAGGTGCGGCCACAGCGCGTGGAGAAAGCCGAGTTGGCTCCCGCGTCGTTGCCGTCGAACGCAGCTTGAATGAACGTGGCGGCGTTCAGCGTCCAGTCGGTGTCTTCGGGCTCGGAGGCCCATCGTGCCTCGAGGTCTCGAAACGACGAAGTCGCAAAATCGAAGGCCACGTCGGGTGTCACGTTGAGTGGTGCAGCCGGCATGGCCGGGGCGACTGGACGTCGCCCTCCGAGCGGTCGAGGCGGCGCGGGCGCCGGAGTGACGGGCGCAGCGCTCGGCGTCGATTCGTTCGCCGGCGAGGGATCTGCGGGAGAGACGGAGGCGGATCGCGGTGCGAGAAACGCGACGACGAGAAACACCACGCACGCTCCGAAAAGCGGGGGTGCCCAGAGCCACCGCTCGGACGTGCCGCGACTCATCGGGTTCATGGGGAGCGCCCGGAGCAACGAGCATGCCGATCTCGGGCGGGCACCCCTTCAGTCGCGTACTGCCGCGGACACGCCGGAAAATCGCGTTTCGTTGATTGTCGGCGTCGAATTTGCGGCGTGGTCAACGGTGTCGCGTGACGGCCAAGAACGGCACTCTACCGAGCCAAGATCGGCACGATCGCCAAAAGTGGCACCGCGAGCCGCCCATTTCTCTGCCTTCTCGACGGCTCGCCACGAGGCTTGTCACTTCGTCGTCGGATGACGTCATCATTGCGCCGCGTGCGTCAACGACGCCGAGAGCGAGCAGTCCACGGTCTCGGAAAGGCAAGAACGATGAGCGAGAACGAGCGCGGCGTGGTCGGAAGCATCAAGGATGCTTCATTCATCATCCTCGGCATCTTGTCGGCAGGCTTTGGACTGAAAGGGTTCTTGCTGCCGAGTCACTTCATCGATGGCGGAGTCACCGGCATTTCGATGCTGCTCGCCACCGTCTTCAAGTGGCCGCTCTTTCTTTCGATTCCGATCATCAACGTCCCGTTCATCGCAGCGGGTTATCGAATGGTCGGCCGCGCATTCGCAGTGAAGAGCGCGCTCGCGATGGGGGGATTGACGATCTGCCTTGCGGTGGTGCCCTACCCCGACGTCACCCCCGATCTGCTCCTGACGGCGGTGTTCGGCGGCGTCTTCATCGGCGCCGGGATCGGTCTCGCGATGCGCGGTGGCGCCGTCCTCGACGGCACCGAAATCGCCGCGTTGCTCGTGAGCAGCCGGACGCCTCTCCTCAAGGTGAGCGACGTCGTCTTGTTGCTGAACGTCGCCATCTTCGGCGCGGCCATCTTTTTTCTCGGCGTCACGCCGGCGCTCTATTCCATCCTGACGTACGTCGCTGCGTCCAAGGCGCTCGACTTCATCGTCTCCGGCATCGAGCAATATACCGGCGTCACCATCGTCTCCGAGCAGAGCGAAGAGATCCGTCGCATCGTGACCGAAGAACTGGGTCGCGGCGTCACCCTCTACCGAGGAAAACGCGGTTACGGAACCAATGAGCAGCGTAGCGAGGGCGACATCGTCTTCACCGTCGTCACGCGGCTCGAATTGCCTCGGCTGCGGAGCGAAATCACCCGAGTGGACCCTCGCGCCTTCGTGGTTCAGCACCACATCGACGACGCCGTGGGCGGCGTCTTGAAACGCCGGCCGTTGCATTGAGGCGCGACCGCGCGGGCTTTACACGCGGCGCGGGCGTCGGCGCGCGATATGGACTTAGCGCCGGCTCATCGAATCACGCCGTAGAGCGCTCGGAAAATGTTCGTCCCACGCGGGTCGGGCTGCGGCGATTTTGCGCCGGTCGAGCGCGAAAATTCGTCCGAGACCGAGTTTCCGAGCTGGTTCATCACGTAACCGAAGCCGACTTTGAGATCGGGATCCGCGAAACCCATCGATCCGCCGAAGCCGGTATGACCGAAGGCGCGGGGTCCGACGACGCTCGCATCGGGTCTACGGAGCATGAAACCCAAACCGAAGTGCATTTCGAGCCCGTCCACGCATTCGATGCCTCCCACTTGCTTCTCCGTGGCGCGAGCAATGGTTTCGGATTTCAAGAGCCGCGTGCCATCGATTTCGCCGCCGCGGGCGAGCGCGCCGTAGATTCGCGCGAGCGCTCGAGCATTCGTGTGCCCGTTCGAGGCGGGCATTTCCGCCGCTCGCGCTCCGCGAGAGTTGAAGCTCGTGTCCGGCGTCGGGATCGCGACGAGGAACGCTCGGCTGAGCTGCCCGAACGGATCCATGGTGATGGCATTGACCAGATCGATGACGCCTTCGGGCGCGGGCTCCGGATCGATCAGGAACGCGACCCGAGGATCCACGCTCTCGTCGAAACCGAGTTGGAAATCGACACCGAGCGGCCCGGCGATTTCTTCACGAATCATTCGACCCACCGTCTTGCCGGTGATCCGGCGGATCACCTCGCCCACGAGAAAGCCGAACGTGACGGCGTGATAGCCGAGCGCCGAACCCGGCTCCCATCCTGGTTTCTGCGCGGCGAGCAGCGTCGTCACGCGTTGCCAATCTTGTAACGCACCCGGCGGCTGCAACTGATCGAGCGCCGCGAGCCCCGCTTGATGCGTGAGCAAATAGCGGACCGGAATCGCACCTTTGCCGGCTTCAGCGAACTCAGGCCAATACCGGGCGACGGGCGCGTCGAGGTCGAGGAGCCCGCGTTCGACCAAGAGATGCGCGACCAACGTCGTCATTCCCTTGGTCGTCGACATGACCTGGACGATCGTGTCCTCTCCCCAAGGCTCTTTACCGTGCTCGTCGGAAGCGCCGCCCCAGACGTCGACGACGGTCTTACCGTCGACCACGACGGACGTCGCGGCGCCGGCCTCGAGCCCGTCGCGAAAGTTTTGAGCGAACGCCTCGCGCACCGGTTCGAAGCCAGGTGCGCAGTAACCCGTCACCGTCACTTCTCGTTCTCGACGATTCATGGAGCCACTAGCGTAGCTGCGGGCGCATCCACGGTCGACCGAAGGCGCCTTCGGGAAGCGCGTCCACCTTGCCGTGACGCCCGCCGCGTGTTCGTATGCGGCCGAGATCTTCATCGATGAACATCAAAAATTTCCTTGGCTTTTACGGATCGGTCGTCTTGGGTGTGGTCGCTGCGGCTTGCAGCAGCTCGGGCAGCGGCAATGGCGGAGCCGGCTCGGGCGGGTCGGGCGGTTCCGGCGGACTCGGCGGTTCGGGCGGAAACTCAGGAACTACCGCGTCGGGCGGAGCACCGGTTACGGGATGCGACACCACGAAGTGCGGGCAGGCGCTCAGCTTCGCGACCAGCGTCCTCAGCAGCACGGCGATCAGCGAGTGCTGCGTCGACACCACCACGTGCGGACTCGACTACAGCGCCGTCCCCACGACGAACCCTCTGAACGCGCTCATCCCGCGAACCGGGTGCAGCTTGCCGATCCAATTCCCGGAAGCGGGACCGCCGCCTCCTCCGGTGCACGATGGCGGCCTCATCGAGGTGCCCGACGGCGGAAAACCGATTCTGCTCGACGACACGTGCTCCGGCGCGTCGATTCCGCCGCTCCCCGCGTTACCGGGGTGCTGCCAGCCCGACGGATTTTGCGGCAGCTCGACGCACCAACTCACGCAGCTGAATATCGCTCCCGCGTGCCTGAGCAATGAGCAGGTGAAGAGCACGCCCTTCGGCCAATTCGCCGTGGTGCCTCCCGAGAAAGGCTGCACCTACAAGGTTCCCGGACAGCCGACGGTAACGGGCCATGTGCCGGACGCGGGTTCCAGCAATGGCGGCAAGGACGCTGGCAGCGCTGACCGAGACGCGAGCCGCGATCGGTAGCGCTTGGTCTCCTTCGTGAAAGGACTGCGGTAGCCTCGCGCGTCGATGAGCACGACGAACGACGACGACCGCGACGTAACACCCGAGGGCGCGATTCGTCCGGAGCTGACCGAGCTTCGGACGCGACTGTTCGCGTTGACGGACGAGGCGCGGCCCCAGGCAGTTGAGAAGCGCCGGAAGACGGGGCAGCGGACGGCGCGCGAGAACATCGCGGCTCTGATCGACGCGGGGAGCTTCGTCGAGTACGG
>DATBBD010000810.1:0-16990 GCA_036271175.1 Polyangiaceae bacterium
CGGCGCGGGCTACGCCGCTCGCCAACGTGAGCGCCGCCAAAAGCGCAACGGTTCGGCGCTTCATAGTGCCGCGCCGCCCTCCGAGAGCCAGACGACGGGCATCTCGTCGTGGTCCGTCGCGACGACGAAGAGAACGCCTTCCGCCGCGCCGAGGTCGAGCCGTTCGATCGCGGCGCCCGATTGCGAAACCTCGTCGTCGTTCGCGCTCGCCGACGACGGAATCTCGGGGCGAACGCTCCTCGTGACGCGAAAGGCGTCGGGGTCGGACGACGCTGCGCCTCCCCGGTTTGCCGGAGCCGAATCCGTGCGCATCGAGAGCATCGTCAACGCGACTGCCGCGGCGGCCCCGAACGCGGCAAGGGGCGTGAACGCCCGCGCGATCCGCCGCCACGGGAGGCGTCGTGCAACGGGAAACCGTCCGAGTTGCAGCTCGTGCGCATCGTGGCCGCCTCCCAGGGCGTCCTCGGCGCGGATCTGCTCCATCAGACGCCCCGCGACGTCGCAGAATACCCCGTCGTCGCGATCGGTGACGGCACGCACGACGTCACCGATCGCCGTCCATTCGGCGAGAACGCGTTCGTCGCCGGGTTCGAGGAGACGCCGCACGTCGTCGGCCGCCCCCGACGACAGCTCGTCGTCGAAGTACTCCATCAAGATTCGGTCTCTCGACGGCATCAAGGGGCGTCCGCCCCTTCCGCGTCTTCGAGGGGGACGGCGCCGATCTCCTCTTCGTAGCATTCGGCGAGCGCCTTCTGCAGCTTGCGGCGGGCGTGAAAGAGCCGGCTCATGATCGTCCCCTTGGAGACGCCCATGACCACCGCCATTTCTTCGTAGCTCAGCCCCTCCACCTCGCGCATGACGATGACGCCGCGGTGGTAATCCGGGAGCCCGTGGAGCGCGACTTCGATGCGACGCCGGATCTCGTCGCGGCGAACCGAGTGTTCCGGATCGGATTCGTCGAATCGTCCCATCATGCGCGAGTCCGAAGTGGCCTCGAGCATGGACGGATCGATCGCGTCCACTTCGCGGCGGTACGGCTTTCGAAGCACGTCGATCGAAAGATTCGTCACGATTCGATAAAGCCAAGTGAAGAAGCTCGACGTGCCTTCGAAGGCGTCGAGGCGGCGATAGACCCTGAGGAACGCCTCCTGGACGATCTCTTCCGCGTCGCGTTCGTCGCGCACGAGGGCGAGCGCAATGGCGAACGCGCGACGCTGGTGGCGTTCGACGAGTTTGCGAAACGCGCACGCATCGCCACCTTTGGCCTCCACGATGAGCACCCGGTCTTCGGCGGCCTCGACGACCCGCGCGGCGTCGAGAGGCGTCCGGCGGCGGCGTTCGTGGATACCGGACTGGTCGGCGGTATCGATGGCGACCCCGCGGATCGCACGCACATTGCTCCCCAACGGCGCTTCGACAGCGCGCGAACGGTTCAGGTCGGTATGGAACACCCTGATCTCCTTCGGTTTTGTTGCCGAAGCCGAGGCGGACCGGCTGCGCGAATGAAGCGCCACGGAGCGTCCTACGCAGGCGCACCGCGTTTTTCGCCTCACGAAAGCGAAACTACGGAGCGACGAAGGGTGCGGGGTCGGCGGGCTCGGGCAACTCGCCGAGGGTCACCGTGAGATCGACGGTTCGACGATCGCGAACGACGAGCATTCGAACGCGTTTGCCTACCCCCGACACGCTCGACACCCAGCGCAGACGGTCCGGTCCGGCGCGCGCGACGTCTCCGAACTGCACGATGACGTCGTCGACCTTGAGCCCCGCGCGCGCGGCGGGTCCGCCGGGAAAAACCTGAGTGACGATGGAGCCGGCGCGATCGTGGAGCCCGAGCCGGGCGCGGTCCTCTTCTTTGACGGCGGCGACGAACGCCCCGATCGCGCTTCTCCGAAATTTGCCGTGCTCGAGCAGCGACGGCAGTAGCTCGCGCACCATGTTGATCGGAATCGCGAATCCGATGCTGTTCGCTTCGGGCTTGATCGCGGTGTTGATGCCGATCACACGGCCGGCGAGATCGAGGAGCGGGCCCCCGGAGTTACCCGGGTTGATGCTCGCGTCGGTCTGCAGGTAATCGTAGTACCCGGTCGGATCGAGCCCGCGCACGTCGCTTCGTGTTCGCCCCTTGGCCGACAAGATCCCCGCGGACACGGTGTGCGACAGACTGAAGGGGTTGCCGATGGCGACGACCCAATCTCCGACCCGCGCGCTATCCGAATCGCCGAGCGGCAAGTGGGGAAGGCCCTTCGCGTCGACGTGCAGGACGGCGACATCGGTCGGCGCGTCGGCACCGACGACCGTCGCGCGCTTCTGGTCTTCCTCGCCGAACAGCGCGTAGATCCGCGTCGCGTTCGCGACCACGTGATAGTTCGTCAAGATGAGCCCCGACGGCTCGAACACGAAACCGGTGCCGACACCGCCGGCGACGATGCGGTGACCGCCGCCGAACATGGCTTGCTCGGTCTCGATGAACACCACCGCCGGATCGGCGCGCGCGGCGAGGTCCGCGAACGTGAGCGGTCCGGACCGAACCGGCTGAGGAGCGTCCGTCGCGGCGGGGAACACCGGCAAGGTCGGCCCGAGCGGCGCCGACGACACCGGATCGACGGCGGGTTCGGGCCGTCTTCGCGCCGCGCGGCCCTCGCATGAGACGAGGCCGAGGAGCACGAGCGCGACCGCCCGAACGCGCGTCACTTCCCTTTGCCGACCTCGAGAAACCGTTGACGAAGATCGTAGAGCGCCGCCGAGAGGATGCGCTCTTCCTCGCCGGTCAAATTGCCGTGCGTCTTTTGCTCCAATAGCCCGAGCAGGTCGATGGTCTGTCGGGCCAAGGCGAGATCCGGCGCGCTCGACGCGCCCGACGGATCGGGCGCGTCACCGAGGTGCATCAGCGCGCTGTGCGACAGCGACATGACGAAGGTTGCGAAGTCGATGTGAGGCAGACCCTCGCCGGGATCGTCGGTCACGCCCGCATCGCTTCCTCCGTCCTTGGTCGTCACTCTTCCTCTCCCTTGGCTGCGCCGTCCTCGTCGTCGGACGACTCGGTCGCCTTGGCATCGGCGCCGTCTTCTTTTTCTTCCTCTTCGTCGTCCTCGTCTTCGTCGTCCTCGTCTTCGTCGTCCTCGTCTTCGTCTTCGTCGGCATCATCCGACTCGGCGGTCTTTGCGACAGGCGCTTCGTCGTCGGCTTCGACGTCGAGCGTTGCCTGCGGCGCGACCTTGACGGCTTCGACGACGGGCTTCGGCGCTTCGACAGGAGGCTTCGCCTTCACGGCTTCGACCTCGTCGTCATCGTCGTCGTCATCGTCGTCCCAGCCTTCATCGACGGGCAATGGGCCCGGAGCGATGGACCGCGGCGCGGATCGCTCAGCCGCGGGCACAGGCGCCGCGAACGGTCGCGGTTCGGCCGACAGAGTCGGGACCGGAGCCGACGCGGGCGGCGTAGGTCGATCTTCCGGATTGGTCAGCGCCGGCTGCACCAGCTCGATGCCTTGGACCTTGTCTTGGCGATCTTCCAGAGCTTCGAGGTGCTTCTCGACGTCGGCCTCGGTGATCGTGCGCTTGGCGAGCATTCGGTTGCGAATGCGGACGTCGAATTTGAAGTTGGGCGGTACATCCATCTGGCGGCTCTCCATCAACGGTTCACGCAACCCGGTCGGGCGGTGGGGGCGGCGGTTCGTCGTCCCCAGGACCCCCGGGGTCGGTCCTTCGTCTAAGCAATCGTTCGGCCGGTAGCAAGGCCTCGTGTCCGTTCTGGTCGCCCTCTTCGAGCCTGCGAATGGCGGCCTCGATCTCCTGCTCTTCGGCAGGCCGGATGCTCTGGACCAGGAGACGCACGCGGATCTGCTGCCCGGCGAGCGGGTGATTCGTATCGAGGACGGCGGTGTCGTCGGTCAGCTCGACGATCTTCAGCATGACGACGCCCGCTGCGCCCTGCCGTTCGGCCTCGAATTCGTCCCCGAGCACGATGTCGTCGGGCAGCTCGGCCCGGTCCACGTGGATCATGCCGTCGGGGTCTCGAGCGCCGAACGCGTCTTCGGGGTCGAGCGTAATTTCACGGCTGCCCCCGACCGTGAGCCCCTGAAGTGCCTCTTCGACCCGAGGAGCGGCGTCCCCATAGCCAAGGAGCACCTCGACGGATTCGTCCGGGCTCGACACTTCGACGCTCTCGCCTTCCGCGTCGAACAGCTCGTAGGCCAGCCCGACGACCGTTCCGGGCCCGGCTTGGAAGGCGTTCGAGTCGTTGGAACGAGCGGCGCACGGCGGGCGTTTGGAAGCGGCCATTTTTCCGATGGATCCCCGAGAGCGGCGGGCTCAGCGAAAAGTTCGAAGGGGCGTGGGAAGGTGCTCCACGCCGTTGAAGGAGTCGAGGGACACGCGCCCCTCCGAGAACAGGAACTCGGTGAAGGATGCGTTCTTTACTCTCCAATTCAACCGCAGCGCTGTCTTTTCTGGCGCCTCGAGCACGCGTTGAACCGACACGCCGATGGGACCGCCGGAAGTGAAGAGCGCGATGCGTCGATTGCCGCCGGCGCGAGTCAGCGTGTCGAACGCCGCACTCACCCGCCCGTGGAACGCCGCAAAGCTCTCGACGTCCGGATGCGTGATCGACCCGCGCTCCCACTCCGCCATGAGTCGCTCGAACATCCGCTGAAAGAAGCGATTGCGTTCTGGACCGCCGCTCGCCGCCTGAAACGCTTGCACGCGCTCGGCGAATGCGGCGTCGCGAAGTGCCAGCGCGGGCATCAAGGTACCGAGGATCCAGTCCGCAGCGTATTCGTTCCACGCGGCGTCGATGCTCGGTTCGGGCCAGTCGACGCCGGCTGCGCGAAAGCGGTCCCCGACGATTTCCTGCGTCCTTCGCTGCCGCGTCAGGGTCCCCGAAATAACGACGTCGAAGGGCGCTCCCAGAGAAACCAGGTGTTCCCCGACGGCGCGAGCCTGTTCCTCGCCGCGCTCGGTCAATCGATCGGAATCGGCCTCGAAGGCGCGAGCCTGACCGTGCCGAACGAGAAGAAGCGTGCTCATGGGCGCATTGTCTCCCGCGGGCGTCCGATCCGACGTCCCTTTTTTGGGAAAACTCCACTGTCGCCGCGGGCTCCGCGACCGAACACATCAGCGCCCCCCGGTTCGCCGCGCGCGATCCGACCGACGCCACCCTGCTATAAGGCCGCCGTGCCGAAGGTCGCTCGAGCACTGGTCATCGGCTTCTTCTTGGTGCCGTGGCTCGTCCTTCCCGTCGCGGGGTGTCGTCGCAAGACGGCCGAGGCGACCAAGCCCACGACGTCGAGCGCCTCCGCCGCGCCGACGCGCGGCGTCGTGACCGCGCCGCTTGCCGGCGAACGCATCGACATTCCGGGCGGTGCCTTTCAGGCCGGCAGCACTCCGGGCGAGCCGGGCCGGCACCCGGAGCTCGAACAGCGACTCTCGACGGTGGAGCTCGGTCCGTTCCGGATCGATCGACTGCCCTATCCGAACGATCCGAAGCAATCGCCGCGCACCGGCGTGACGCGCGACGAAGCGGAGCATTCGTGCGCGGAACGGTCCATGCGCCTCTGCACCGAGCTCGAGTGGGAGCGTGCATGCAAGGGGCCCGAGAGCCAGCTCTACTCGACCGGCGACACTTGGGACGCGCGCTGCGCGAACGATCCGACGGCGTGCGCGTCCGGTTTCGACGTGCTCGGAATGGGTGCGCGCCGAGAATGGACGTCGAGCGACGTCGTGCCGGCCGACGACTCCGCTCGTCGTGCGGCGGTGCGCGGCGCGCCCCCGACCAGCCCCGAGACCGCTCATCGATGCGCGGCGCGTTTCGCCGAGAAGCCGGACGCCAAAGACGACGCGCTCGGTTTTCGGTGCTGCAAGGGAGCGCGAAACGCCGCGTTGGTGTCGGAGCCGCGCGAAGAGCAGACCTTCGTCCAGGCGCCGCTGACGACCGCGCGCCTCGCCGAGCTCTTCAAGGCCGACCCGCACACGGCGTCGCTCGCGAAAGACTTGCGGTTTTTTCGCGAGCCCGACGCGGCGGAGACCGTCGTTGCGCGCGGCCCCGGCGACCGCAAAGGGTTTTTGTTCACGGTGGCACCGCTTCGCTGGAACCCCGTGGCGGGCGCGGATTTCATCGTCGCGACGGGTCGCTCCGGCGAGAGCACGTCCTTCGTCGTCGTCTACCGAGTCCTCGGCAAAGACGACTATCGGTTGGCGTCGAGCTTCATCATGGAGAACGAAGTCGGCCCGGTCGCACTCGCGTACAACGGGTACATCCGCCCTCGCCTCCACTTCAGCACGTGCTGGGGGTGTCTCGGCGAAACCGGGAAAATTCTCTATCGCGACCCCGACGGCGCGACGATCAGCCAGCCCTGAGGCACCTCACGACGTCAGGGTCGCGAAGCGGCGAACTCGAAGGCATTGCCGCCCGTCGATGATTCGACGGCGCGCACCGAGGCTCGCGTCGCTTCCGCGGCGATCCGAGCGGCGAAGAGACCCAGCCCTCGGCTGTATCTGCCGGTCGGCACGAGCTTCGACGAGACCTGGCCGGTGGCGGTGAACGCTCGAGACCGCTCCTCGGGGCCGAGCACGGTGCCTTGATCCTCGATGCGCACCACCACCTCGGTCGGCTCGAGGCGGACCGAAACGCGAATTGCGGTCCCCGACGCCGAATGTTGGATCGAGTTTCGGAGCAGGTTGGTGATCGCGCGGACGACGAGGTCACGGTCGCCGCGAGCGAGGCACGCCGCCGAAGCGTCGCTTCGAAAGTGAACGGTGACGTTGTGGCTCTTCGCTACCGGGCCGCACGAGGCGATGATTTCCTCGACGAGCACTCGGAAATCGATGGTCCCACCTTCGCCGCCGACGCCACCGCGCAGCAGCTGCCCGATGAGATCGATGTTCGCGATGATATGCGCGAGGCCGTCGCACGAGACGAGGCCATCGTCGATTGCCTCGCGACCATCTGCATCGATGACGTAGTCAGTCGACGCAAGGAAGCCGAGGTTACTTTGTAACGCCGACAACGGGTTTCGAAGATCGTGCGCGAGGAGCCCGAGAAGCCCGCCCAGAGTGGGAAGATCCAGGGGTTCGACCACCTCGCTCTTCCCCACCAAGGCGTGGCTGATCAGCCAGCCTCGGGCTCTTCGTCGTCGTCGGCGATATCGTTAACGCTCGGGATCTTCTTGATCTCGAGCCGCGCAATCTTCCACGCCCGTTGCACGATCCACGAGAGGGATCGATCGAGCCGTGCCGCTTCGTCTTTGATTTCCTGGAGCATGGACTCCGGGAAGTAGAGACTCTGCTTGCGCTTATCGCTGCCTTTTGTTCCGCTTTGGTTATCGGCCATTCGCCTAAACTTTCAACAATGACAACAAGTAACACACACCTGGGCGAAGAACAAAGGCGAACTTCGTCAAAAAAGGCCGCACTTCGATAACAACCGCGCTTCGAGGCGGGTTCGTGGGCTCTAGAAGGAGAAGCGACCGAGAAATGACGACGCCCGACCGGCCGAGGTGTCGCCTGAGATAATGCTCGCCTATGGACGCTGAGCAGCCATCGCCGGAACGAGCCGAGACCGCTCTCGCAACGCCGAACTCGAAGCCGAACCCGAGCCAGAGACTCCGGTCGAACGCCGCACGGAGCTCGAAGAGCCGCGTCCGCTTCGGTGTCGTCGTGGCGCTCGGCGCTTTCGCAGCGGGCGTGGCGTTCACCTCGCTCGCGGCTGCAGGTGACGGCCCCTACGACGTCGTCCGCCAGCTCGGCCGCGTGCTCGTGCTCATCGAGAACGAGTACGTGGACCCCGTCGAACGATCGCGACTGCTCGAGGGCGCGATCAAAGGGATGGTCGGCGAGCTCGACCCGCACTCGTCGTATTTGCCGCCCGAGGATTACGACATCTTCGAGGCGGACACGAAAGGCGAGTTCGGCGGTATCGGCGTCGAAGTCGATTTTCGAAACGAAGCCGTCGTCGTGATCGCGCCCATCGAGGGCTCGCCGGCGGATCGCGCCGGGATCCGTTCGGGCGACCGCATCTTCGCGATCGACGGCACGCCCGTTCGCGACAAGCCGATGCAGGAGCTCGTGCGCCTGATGCGCGGCAAGCCGGGCACACGCGTCGTCGTCTCGGTGAGCCGAGGCAGCGAAGAACGGATCCTTCACTTCACGCTCTCCCGTCAGATCATCCAGGTGTCGAGTGTCGTCTCCAAAATGCTCGACGGGCGCGTCCTCTATCTTCGCATCAAGCAGTTTCAGTCGGGCACCCACGACGAGATGCTCGACGCGATCGGCAAGATGCGATCGGAGGCCGGCTCGTTCACCGGCGTCGTACTCGATCTCCGGAGCGATCCGGGCGGCCTCGTCGACGAGGCCAGCGGCGTGGCCGACGAGTTCTTGCGCGGCGGCGTGATCTACACGACTCGTCACCGCGGTCAGACCGTCGACGAGGTGCGCGCGGGTCCCGGCGGCGCGCTCAGCGTGGAGCCGCTCGTCGTCCTGGTGAACGAGTACAGCGCGAGCGCGTCGGAGCTGCTCGCCGGCGCGCTCCAGGACCAAAAGCGCGCGACGATCGTCGGCGCGCAAACCTTCGGCAAAGGGTCGGTGCAGACGATCATCGATCTTCCGAGCGGCGCGGGGCTCCGGCTGACGACGATGCGGTACTACACGCCGGGTGGCCACGCGATCCAAGCCGAAGGGATCACGCCCGACGTCCGGGTCGACGGCACCTTCGTGCCCGACCAACACGCCGGATTGATCCGCGAGAGCGATCTCGAAAACCATTTGCCCGCCGAAGGCGTCGCGCCGGCCCCGCCGTCATCGGCCGAACCGGTAGCGGACGGCGGCACGCCAGAAATGCCGCCCAGCACGCCGAAGGAGATCCCCATCAACCCCACCGGCGGCAAAGATCTCGCGCTGTCGATCGGCTACCAGATCGTGAAGGGCGTGCTCCACCACTGAGACGGCGCGCGGCTCGTCATGCGCATGTCGATGCGAGGATGACCACGCGGTACGCGCCGTGGATGTCGTCGCCGACCCGCTTCGTGCGAAGACCGAACCCGTCGTCGTCGAGGGAGCGAACGTAGGCCGCGCGAACGCGCTCGAGGCCGCCGGGCGCCGAAAATGACCGGGCGAGCAGGTTCTCGAGCTCGAACGGTAAATCGTAGAACGTCACCGCCGGCTGCGGCAGCCCTGCTCGATCGAACAAGGCCGCGAGCTCCGACGCCGTCAGCGCTCGGGCGTGCGACGGATCGCGCACGGTTTCCATTTCGTGAAAGGCGTCTGCTTTCCGCGAGTCGTCCGAGGCGGTCAGGTCCGACACGACGACGCGCCCGCCGGACCGGCAGACCCGGCGCATTTCGAGGAGCACGCGGAGTGGATCTCGAAAATGGTGGAACGCGAGCCGGGACACGACGATCGAGAACGCGCCGTCGGCGTACGGAAGCTGCGTGACGTCGCCGCAATCGAACGTCGTGTTCGATTGCCCCGCGGTGATTTCTCGGGCGCGAGCGAGCATGGCCGGCGTGACGTCGATCCCCGTCGCGTGGCGAACCACGGTCGCGAATGCCCCCACCACGAGCCCGGGGCCGCACGCGACGTCGAGGACCGTATCGTCCGACGTCGCGCCGCTTTCGGTAACCAGGAGCCGGAGCGCGTCCGCTTGCGCGATGGCCGGCGAGTTCGAGAAAGGGACGGCCTGGTGAGTGAACTGCTCGACGACGCTCTCGCGATGCTGCGCTTCCGTGGTCATGCCCGGGATGCTACTTCCGTCGAAGGAGAACGACCCTCGCCCCCCGGTGGCGCCTACTTCTTCTCCAGCAGCTGTCGGAGCACGTACTGGAGGATGCCGCCGTGCCGATAGTACTCGAGCTCGACGACCGTATCGATGCGAGCGATCGCTTCGAAGCTCCCGGCCTTGCCATCGGCGGATTTGGTGTGAACGGTGAGGCGCTTGCCGGGGGCGAGACCGTTCGCGATGCCGTCGATGTCGTACGTCTCTTCGCCGGACAGAGAGAGGCTCTCTTTGCTCTGACCGTCGAGGAATTGGAGCGGCAAGACGCCCATGCCGATGAGGTTCGAGCGGTGAATGCGCTCGTACGATTGCGCGATGACGGCGCGAATGCCGAGCATGTAGGTGCCTTTCGCCGCCCAGTCGCGGGATGATCCAGAGCCGTATTCTTTTCCGGCCAGGATGAGGAGCGGCACGCCTTCGGCTTGATAGCGAACGGACGCGTCGTAGATGGAGAGGAGTGCGCCGTCGGGCAGATGCCGCGTGAAGCTGCCTTCCTTACCCTGCGCGAGGGCGTTCCTGAGGCGTGTGTTTGCGAAGGTGCCGCGCACCATGACCTCGTGATTGCCGCGACGCGCGCCGTACGAATTGAAGTCCACTGCCGAGACGCCGTGCTCGACGAGGTACTTCGCCGCCGGCGAGTCTTTCGCGATGTTCCCGGCCGGCGAGATGTGATCGGTCGTCACCGAGTCGCCGAGCGACGCGAGGACGCGCGCGCCGTGGATGTCCGTGCGCGGTTTCGGCGTCATTTCGATGTCGTCGAAGAACGTCGGTTTGCGGATGTAGGTACTCGCCGAGTCCCAGTCGAATCGGTTTCCTTCGGGCACCGGCAAAGTCTGCCAGCTCTCGTCGCCGTCGAACGCGCGCGCGTACTCCTTCTCGAACATCTCGGCGGAGAGCGCCTTCTTGACGGTGTCGGTCACCTCCGCGGGCGTCGGCCAGATGTCTTTCAAGAAGACGTCTGCGCCGTCCTTGCCCTTGCCGATCGGCTCCTTGTCGAAATCGACGCCGATCTTGCCGGTGAGTGCGAAGGCGACGACCAGCGGGGGGCTCGCGAGGTAATTCGCACGCACGTGGGGGTTGATGCGGCCCTCGAAGTTGCGGTTACCGCTCAAGACGGCGCCGACGACGAGGTTCCCGGACGTCACGGCGTTCGCGATGGGATCGGGAAGTGGACCGCTATTGCCGATGCACGTCGTGCAGCCATACCCGACGACGTTGAACTTCAGGGCTTCGAGTGCGGTGAGAATGCCGGCCTTGCCGAGGTATTGCGTCACGACCTTGGACCCGGGCGCGAGGCTCGTCTTCACCCAGGGCTTCACCATGAGCCCCTTTTCCACGGCTCTTTTCGCGAGGAGGCCGGCCGCGACGAGCACCGACGGGTTCGACGTGTTCGTGCAGCTCGTGATCGCGGCGATGACGACCGAACCGTGCGCGAGGTCGAACGACGCGCCGTCCATCGAGACCGGTACGGTCTTGTCGAGGGTATTGGGGTCGCCTTTCGCAGCGGCGACGAGCTCGGGGAGCACCTTGGCGAAGCTCGACTTGATCGCGGTGAGCGGCACCTTGTCTTGGGGCCGCCGCGGACCAGCCATGGTCGGAACGACGGTGCCGAGATCGAGCTCGAGGGTGTCGGTGAACATCGGATCGGGCGCGCCCTGTTCGCGGAAGAGGCCCTGCGCTCTGGCGTACGCCTCGACGCGCTCGGCCTGCTCGCCGCGCGCGGTGTTGCGGAGGTAGTTCAGGGTCTCGCCGTCGATCGGAAAAATGCCGATGGTCGAGCCGAACTCCGGGCTCATATTCGCGATGGTCGCGCGATCGGCGAGCGGCAAATTGCCGATGCCGTCGCCGTAGAACTCGACGAATTTGCCGACCACGCCCTTGTCGCGCAGCATGCGCGTCACCGTGAGCACGAGGTCCGTCGCGGTGGTGCCGGACGGCAGTTTGCCGAAGAGTCGGAACCCGATCACCTGCGGCACGAGCAGGTTGATGGGTTGGCCGAGCATCGCCGCTTCGGCTTCGATTCCGCCGACGCCCCAGCCGAGCACGCCGATGCCGTTGATCATCGTCGTGTGGCTATCGGTGCCGACGAGCGAATCTGGATAAAGGACGCCGTCCATCTCGAACACGACGCGCGCGAGGTATTCGAGGTTCACCTGGTGCACGATCCCCTGATCGGGCGGCACGACCTTGAAATTGTCGAACGCCTTCTGACCCCAACGAAGGAGCTGATAGCGCTCCTTGTTCCGCTCGAACTCGAGCGCCGCGTTCTGTTGGAGCGCTTCCTTGGTGCCGAAGTAGTCGACCTGAACGGAGTGATCGATGACGAGCTCCGACGGGAACAGCGGATTGATCTTCGACGGGTCACCGCCCATCGTCGCCATCGCGTCGCGCATGGCCGCGAGATCGACCACCGCGGGCACGCCGGTGAAGTCCTGAAGGATCACGCGCGCCGGGTGAAAGCCGATCTCTTTATCGGGCTCGCTCTTCGGATCCCACTTCGCGAGCGCGAGCACGTCCGCCTTGGTGACGGCCTTGCCGTCTTCGCAACGGAGCAAATTCTCGAGCAAGATGCGGAGCGAGAACGGCAAGCGCGCGACGTCGACGCCGGCGGCCTTTCCGAACTTCTGAAGGCTGAAGTACGTGAATTTTTTGCCGCCGACGGTGAGCTCTGCGCTCGCCGAAAAAGAGTCGAGAGAACGATTCGACATGGCGAGACGAGTACCCCAACCCCACGGGCGCGGCAATCTCGCGCCGCGCGATTACCCGCGTGTCCAAACGATGACCGGAGCGATTCGTTTCAGCGCGCGAGCGCGGCCTTTGCCGCGGCGATTCCCGCTCGCACCGCCTCGAGAACGGTGCGGGGGCGACCGGCGATACAGTCGCCCGCGGCAAACAAACCATCGCACTCGGGGATCCGTTCGCCCCGCGTGAGGATCCCGACGGGCTCGACGGCATTCACGCCGAGCGTGCCGAGATCGACGCCGTGGGGCGACGCAAGCGCGTGCGCCGCCACCTCGTCGAAGCCGACCTCGACGGGGACCGCGAGGCCGGCGCGAAAAACGGGAGGCGCATTGCCCCGCGGGTCGTCGAGGACGATGCCGCCGCCGAGGATGCCGCCCATCGCAAGGACGACGGCATCGAACCCGAAGTCGTTCGCGGTCATGGCGCCCGGGCCGGCGATCAGCGTCCAGCGCGGACCGCGTCGGTCGATCGCGGCGAGTGGTTCTTTCCGGACGACGATACCCGCCGTCGCGAGGAGCGCGTCGCGGGCTGCGTCGAACCGCGCGCCCGCCGCGTCGCCGGGACGCGACGTCGTCTCCCCGCACGGCTTTCCGACGAGCCGGCGGAGCCGTGCCGCAACCCCGGGCGTCGTACCGAACCAGGCGCCGCACAGAAAACCGTCCACGCCGTTGGTCGATTTCGAGAGCGCCTCCGCGAAGCGTGCGAGCCGCGCCGGGTCGTCGTTCGCGAGCGCAACGTCGAAGCCCGAGCTCGGCGCGTCGTCGGGGTCGAAGACGCCCTCGATACGAACCGGAACGAATCGCGTCGCAGCCTCCTTCGCCCAGCCCGAGCCGGTGAGCTGGCGGGCGAGAAACTCGCCGTCCCAATCGCCGAGCGGGAGGGCCACGACGCCGACGGTCTTGCCCGACAGCGGCGCGAGATCGAGGAGCGCGGAGTCGATGCCGCGCGCGGGACGCATCATGCCTTCGTACGTCGCGACGCGAGACGACGCCGCTCCGACGGACCAGATCGCGAGAGCGTCTGCGAACGCCCGGACGTCCGCGAACGCCGTCGGATCCGGCACTTCGTCGAGCCCGAGGTCGAGCGCGCCCGAATAGAGCGCGGTCGCGCCGGGTCGATCGTAATAGAGAGTGACATGGGCGCCTCCACGACCGAGTGTCCATGCGGCCGCCGTTCCCGCCGCGCCGCCGCCGATGACGGCCATCCTCATTCGTCGGCTCCGACGCCTTTTTCGACACCGAGCGACGAGCGAACGGCCGCGAGCGACAACGCCTCCTGGCGTGCCTGATCGTGGCCGATCGCCGAGATGCGACGACGCGCTCCCAGTTCCAGAAAATCGAGGGCGAGCCGGCGACCGTGCTCGGGGCTCCGGTCCGTCATCTCGGCGACGATGGCGCCGCAACGACCCGCGCAGCGCATGCCGCCGCACGCGCCGAGGCCGAGCCGGGTACGCCGCGACACGTCGTCGACCGTGCGCGCCCATTCGTGTTCGACCGCGTATCTCACCTCGGCGACCGTCACCGGTTCGCAGGGGCAGAGGATCTGCGCTTGCCGCGGATCGTTCTCCATCTGCTCGATGATGCGCTCGGCGCGAGTGCCGTGCCGGTACTCGAGTCGCGTGGCGACCACTGGGTCGAGCTCGTGTTTCAGCGCGAGCGCGAGGGGATCGACGATGGATTCGCCGCCGGGGAGCTTCGCCGTGTGCGTCGTCGAGCGCACGCGGTTGCCGAGACGCGCGGCGATCGTGTCGGTCATGTCCTCGGCGAAGAGCCGGTAGCTCGCGAGCTTGCCGCCGATCATCGAGTACAAGCCGTCGGCGCCTTCGGGGGCGTGATCGACGACGCGGTGATCGCGCGACAGGGCATCTTCGTTGGGGCCCCACTCGTAGATCGTGGGGCGTACGCCGGCCCAGGTGCCGATGGCTCGCGCCGTCGTGATCGACGGGAACACGCGAGCGACGGCTTGCACCAGGTAGCGCACCTCGTCGGTAGTCGCGACGCAATCGTCGGGGCTGCCGTAAAAGTCGTCGTCCGTCGTGCCGATGACACTGACGTTCTGCCAGGGCTCCAGAAATACCTGACGGCCGTCGATCGCACTGGCGGCGATGGCGTAGTTCGTCAAACGGCGATCGAAAAAGACGTGGATGCCCTTGCCGGGTCGCAGACGCGCCGCGCGCGTCTCGATGCCGCCGATCGCCGTCGTGAGCGGAGCCCACGCTCCGGTTGCGTTGACGACGACGCGCGCCGTGCGCCGCCCCGTTTCGCCCGTGACGCGGTCATGGAACCCCACGCCGACGACGGTGCCCCCCTTCCCTCGCAAGAGCTCGGTCACCGTGCAATGCGTCCGAATTTCGGCGCCGTGCTCGCGTGCGTCCACCGCGTTGCCGATGCACAGCCGCGCGCCGTCGATGCCCCATTCGTCGAAACTGACGCCGCCCTCGAGCTCGCCGGAGAGCCCGGGTTCGAGTCGTTTGACTTCGTCGCTGGAGAGTCGCGTGTGCTTCTTGCCGTGCTTGAGCGGTTGGTATTTGTCGTAGAGGTCGAAGAACGCGTCGATCGCGAGGAGCTCGACCTTCGAGACCTTGCCTTTGTTCACCGGCAGCAAGAACGGGATCCGGAAGAGGAGATGTGGCGCGATGTTCTGGATGTGTCCCGAGTCGAGGCACGACGAATACGTGACGTTCGGATCGTACGTGAGGTAGCGCGGGCCACCGTGGATCATGCCGCTCGAGTTACCGCTCGCGCCGAACGCGATGTCGTTGCGCTCGAAGAGGGCGACGGTGAGACCGCGCAACACGGCGTCGCGCGCGACGCCGGTGCCGTTCACGCCTCCGCCGATGACGACCACGTCGACGTCGGCTTCCGTCGGAGCGACGGCGAGGGCTTCGGCCATGAAAGTCCGGGATTCACTCTTGTTCTCGCCACCAGAACCGTCAAGTCAGCCGTTTTCTTGGCCCGCGCACGGCCGCCTCTTATCACTAGCGCCCGGGTCCCATGCGTGGCGTTCGATTCGTGCTCGCGCTCGCGCTCTCGGTCGCCGCGAGCGGCGGCGTCGCGTGGGCCGACGGGCGCGATGCGGAACCCGTAGAGATGCCGAAAGGTCACCCCAAGGTGACACTCGACCGGCTCGATTTGTCGCACGCGCCGCTCGCGACCGCCGATGAGAAGTTTCTCCGCGACACGCTCGGACGCGAAGCGCGCAAAGTCGACTGGGGCGCCGGCAGAGCGAGCAAGATCCAGTACCGGTTTCGCCTCGACGACCTGACCGTCACCGAAACGTCCGGTCTCGTCCAGGTTAAGTGCACCGCCGTCGGGTGGTTGCCGAAGGGTAGGCCCGCGAAAAGCCATCTGACGTTCGGGGGAAGCCCGAGCGAACGCGGCGCGCTCGTGCATAGCGTGCTCGAAATCGTCTCGCGCGGCGTGCTCACGCGGCTCGCCGAGATCGAACGGCACCGCCGGCACGTCGATCCCTGAACCGGCGCGCGCATCGTCGATTCCTTTGTCGCGCAGGCGGCGGCAATCGTGAGAAGCTTCCGCCTCATGAAGATCGGCGATTGGTCGCTCGTGTTGATGCTCGCTACGGGCGCCGTGTTCGGTGCGTGCAACGGAGAATCGGCGCCGCCCGAGTCGCCGCCGCCCGTGTCCGCCGAGCCAGCGATGCCGGCGCCCGCGCCGGACGCCGGCGCGACGGCGGCTGCCGCTACTGCGATGCCGGCCGTCGAGGCCGCGACGAGCAGCGCAGCGACGGACACTCCGCCCGCTCCTTCTTCTCCCGAAGCAGCGACCGAGCCTCCCGCGGCAAGCGGCGGTAAGGGTCACCACGGCCACGGCTCCGAAGGCGAAGCCACGCCGTCGACGTCGGCCTACTCAGGCGACGACCCGTGCCAGACCAAGAACTTCCACTTCTCGGCGGTGTCGTCGGCGTGCAAATCCGGTGGGCGCAAGGCCGCGAAGAACCTGATGCGCAGCGTCGTGAAAAAAGCGAAAGACGCCGGTCAATCGGTGCAGTGCAACTCGTGCCACGACGACATGAAGTCCTTTGGTTTGAAGGGGAACGCGGTCGGCGATTTGAAGCAGTGGCTATGAGGTCTGGCTTCGGCCAAACTACGTGAGCATGGAGCTTCCGGAGCGGCAGGAGCTGTCCGCGGTCGTCGAGCGGTACGCGCGGTTTCTCGCGCGTTCGGGTCACGAGGTCGGGACTCGACCGCTGGTCTTGCCGAACGGCGACTTTTTTCCGGATCGCTTCGAGCGTGACGAACCCTCGGTCGCTCGTCTCGTCGGGCGCATGCTCGAGCACGCCGGCATGGGCGACGTGCCGCTCAAGGTGTCCGTGGTCGACGAAGACGGTCCAGAGGCGCCCCACGACGGCGGTTGTTCGATCGGTTGCCAAGTGCCTGCGGCGATGGCGGGAAGCACGCCGCGTCTCGTCGATGACGGCCAAGGGTGGACCTTGAACGTGCCCGCGTACGAGCTCGCCCATC
>DATBBD010000811.1:0-8501 GCA_036271175.1 Polyangiaceae bacterium
CCGGTCCCGCCGTTCGCCCTCGTCGATCTCTTCGCCGGTGAAGCCCCGATCCTCGTGCACCAACCTAGCGACGCCACCATCGACTGGGAGGGCGGCTCTTACGTAATCCGCATTCGCAGCGTGAACGACGCGAGCGAAGAGATTCGACTCGAGCCCACTCCGGGCGACTGGCAACGCGCCTGGAACGAGCAGAGGGTTAGGGTGCGCGAAGTGAGCGTGGTTCAACGCGGAGTCGGCTTGTATCGCGCCGAGCTCGACGATTTCAAACGAGCGGCGACGGCCAAGCCGCGAGTCGACCCCGACGGCATCGACGCGGACGTGCCGCCGAGCGGTCCGGCGTGCAATGCCGAAATTCCACGGCATTTGCGCATCATTTCGGACGCCTCCGCGCAAGACGTGATCGTCGACTACAAGGACATCGCGCACAATCCCCCGATCGTGCCGGGCCTCTTCCGTCAATCGATCCCGCCCGGCGCCGCGTTCCGTTACGCGATCTGTCACTGACGGACGGCGGCGAGGATCTTCCCGGGTTCGTCGCTGATCAACGTGTCGACGCCGAGCCCGGCGAGCCGCGCGGCCTCGTGCGGAGCGTTCACCGTCCACACGTTGACGGGAAGACCGGCGCGCTTCCACGGCGCGATCGATGCGGCGGTGACGAGGCTTGCCTCGGGATGGACTGCGACGGCGCCGACGAGTCGTTCGCGGAAGGAGCGACCGGGAAACCCCGACGATTTCTCGACGAGCCACCCCGATGGAATCCACGGCAAGAGCCTCGCCATCGCAGCGACGAGCCGCGGGTCGAACGACGATGCGATGAGCCAATCGGCCGCGCGCGGCTGCACGGCGAGGAGCGCGGCGACCCTCACCGCGAGCGCCGCGCGGTTCGGCACGTCGGCTTTGAGCTCCACGTTGACCCGCGCGCCCTGACCCCGCGCCCAACACAACACGTCGGCGAGCCGGGGCACGCGTTCTCCGTTCCCCAGATCGACGGACGCGAGCTCGGTGCGTCCGAGTCCTTCGGCGTCGCGCGCGTCGTGGCCTCGCGTGACGCGCTCGAGGTTCGTGTCGTGCAAGACGATGACGTCGCCGTCGCGGTCGAGTCGCACGTCGAGCTCGACGCCGTCGGCGCCCTCTTCCATGGCGAGCGCGAACGCAGCCATCGTGTTTTCCGGCGCGCGCCGTCGAGCGCCTCGATGCCCGAGCACCCACGGCCGTTCGGGCCTTCGGAGCCACGCGCGGACCCGAATCGGCGACCGCGGCCGGCCTTCGGACATCATCCGGCGAGCTCGTCCGCGATCGCGTGAGCGACTTCGAGCGCGCGCGGAAGCTCGTCGAGCTTGAACGGCACCGCGCCGACCACGGCGTGACCGCCGCCTCCGTACCGCGCGCAGATGGCGCTGATGTCCGCGTCGAGTGCGACACCGGACCACGGGTTGTAGCCGACGGAGATTTTTACGGTGTTCTTCAGGCGCCCGATGATCACCGAGTATACGGCCTGCGGATAGAGCGCGTACGTCACGAATTTGCCGATCGACTCGAGCTCTTCGTCGGTGAGGTCGACGACCACGACGCGCCCTTTGAGGACGGCGCGCTGTTTCACGCGCTCGACGAATCGATCGTGCTGGGCGGAGATTTTCTCGTAGCGCCGGCTCACCTCCGGCGAGTTCGCCACCTCGACGAGCGGCGCCTCCGAGAGGCTATCGATCAGTCGTCTCAACAGGCCGTCGTCGCCGTAGCGCTCGATGACCGCCGCGAGCCGGCTCACCGGGTTCGTGCGATCCAAGGCTTGCTCGGCGCTCTCGAAATTCGCCGAATCGATGACGTCGGCCCAGCGCACGAGCTCCGTGAGCGGCGCGACGTCGACGCCGAATTTCGTCGTCGCGACGTTCGCGATGAGCTTCGTGCACGACGTGTATTCGGACTCGAAGAAGTAGCGGCCGTTGTCTTTTCGTTCTTCGAAAACGGCGCGATCTTCGGGCTTCGCGAACGCGGTCCGGTGATGGTCGAAGTACCAGGTGAGCTTCGGGCTCGGCAGGAAGCGATAGTCGAGGATGGCGTTCTCGTCGCCGCTCAGCATGGCCTCGGTCGCCGTCGGTTGACCGTCGCCATACCCGCACCCTCGATACGTGAAGCGGAGGGACGGACCTTCGACGGCGCGAAGCATGCGCGTGAACACGACGGCGCTCGCCAGTCCGTCGAAACAGTGCCCATGCGTTGCGACGACGACGTGCATTTTGCTTTGATTCGGGGTCTCGGCCGCGATCGAGGGGCGGCGAAGCTCTTCAAACGCGCCCGAGCCATTGTATGCTGGTTCGTCGCAGTCTGAATCACAAGAGGGATTGACCCCCATGCAAGGATCGACGTTCGCGCTCGCCCTCGGGCTCAGCTTCGTTCTCGCCGCATGTGGCAAGAGTGCAGACACACCGCCCGCTGCGCCGGCGCAACCGTCGTCGGGTTACGGGCAACCTTACGGGCAGAGTAATTCGTCCGGCGCTGCGCCGTACGGGCAACCCGCGTCATCGTCCGCCGCGTTCGCGCAGCCGGCATCGTACGGCTACGGCCAAGCGCCCGCGCAGCCGGCGAGTGCGTCGGGACAGATCGCACCGCTCGGCGCGTTGTTCGCGGACCCCGCAACGTTGCAGAGCATTCTCGCGGGTGCGCTCGCGGGCGGAGCCGCCGCGCTCGGAGCGCTCACCGGAGGTCTTCAGGCGCCGATCGAACAAGGCATCGAGACGCAGGCTTCGTCGCAAGCGAAGGGGATGCGTCCCGAAGGGCAACTCCTCTCGGCGACGCTAGCGCCCGACGGTCACGCCGAGGGTTCGCTCACCTTGCAACCCGGGAGTTGTTACGCCGTCATCGGTTTCGGCGCGCCCGGCGCAGTCGACTATCAGATCAGCGTGACGACCACGGCGCCGATGCCTCCTCAGATCCTCGCGCAAAGCGGCGCGACGGGCGCGGCCCCGGTCGTCGGCGCGAACGATCAATGCGTTCGCAGTCCGTTCCCCCTGCCGTTCGTCGTGAAGATCGATCTCCATCTCTTGCGAGGGCAGGGGATGGTCGGCGCGCAAGTTTACGTGAAGTAGCGGAGAGCCCGCGCAACCCGCCGCTCGTCGTCGCCGATGGTCGGGGGTGACCGAGATGCGCGCGCTCTCCGGCGCGGGGCTGCCCGTCCGATTGCGGGAGCTCGCCCAACCACCGAGCGTCGTCTACGTCCACGGCGAGATTCCGACCGACGGGGCCGCCGCGACCGTCGCCATCGTCGGAACGAGACGGCCCACCGCCGAAGGCGCGACGTTCGCGTACGAGCTCGCGCGCGATCTCGCCGAGCAAGGTGTCGTCATCGTTTCGGGCGGCGCGGTGGGCATCGACACCCAAGCGCACCGCGGCGCGCTCGCGGCGGGCGGGCGCACGGTCGTCGTCGCGCCGTCGTCGTTCGACCATCCTTACCCTGAAGAGAACGCAGACTTGTTTCGCCTCATCGTGGAGACGAACGGGGCGTTCCTCACGACGTTCCCGCCGGGAACGATCGCGCTCCGCCACCATTTTTTTTCACGCAACGCGACGCTGGCCGCCCTGGCCGACGCGCTCGTTGTCGTCGAGACGCCGTTCCGCGGAGGCGCTCGCAACGCGGCGAAAGCAGCGCGCGACCTCGGCCGTCCCGTTCTCGTGGTTCCGGGAGCGCCGTGGAACCCCCGCGCCGTCGGTTGCATCCAGGAGCTTCAGTGGGGCGCCCAGGCCGTCGGGTCGGCGCGCGACGTCCTCTTGCGCCTGCCTGGGCGAAATTTTCTCGAAAAGAATTTAGGCGACCTCGACGGTGTCGCCGCTCCGGTCCGCCCGCCGGGCCGGAAATTTTCTCCGACGCTTCCGAAACCGCCGTCATATCCGCCGAATTCGGACGAGGGGCGCGTCGTCTCGGCGCTCCAAACGGGTCCGGCTTACCCCGACGAACTCGCCCGAAGAGCGGGTCTCGGAGCCCCTCGCATCCAGGCGTTGCTCTTGACTCTGACCCTCGAAGGAGTCTTAGTCTCCGAACCCTCGGGGCGGATAATCCTTGTAACTTGATGATTTTGCTAGATATTTCTATTTCGACCCATCGGGGCGGGGTTGCACTGCCCGTCCGGACGCCCCAACTGTGGGGTAAAGGTTCACTCCTCTAATGTCCAAGACGCTCGTCGTCGTCGAGTCTCCGGCGAAAGCCAAGACGATCAAAAAGTACCTAGGCGCTGGCTACGAAGTCATGGCGTCCAAGGGACACGTCCGCGACCTCCCCAAGAAGCTGGGCATCGATGTCGCGCACGACTTTCAGGAAACGTTCGAGGTCATCGAGAGCAAAGAGAAGGTGCTCGAAGAGCTGAAGACGGCGGTGAAAAAGGCCGACTCCCTCATCCTGGCAACCGACCCGGATCGCGAGGGCGAAGCCATTGCCTGGCACATCGCCGACGAGCTCGGCCGCCCCGGTCTGAAGGTGAGCCGCGTCGAGTTCCACGAAATCACCAAGCGCGGCGTCGACCAGGGGGTTTCCCATCCCCGGGCGCTCGACGACCACCTTTATGACGCTCAGCGGGCGCGCCGCGTACTCGATCGACTCGTGGGCTACGACGTGTCCGCGCTCGTCTGGTCGAAGCTCGCCTTCGGGCTCAGCGCCGGGCGCGTCCAGTCGGTGGCTCTCCGGCTCATCGTCGAACGGGAGCGCGAAATCGAAGCCTTCGTTCCCGAGGAATACTGGAACATCGGCGCGAGCCTCATCGGCAAGGCGAAGCACGCCTTCTTCGCCCGCCTCGTGAAGGCGGACGGCGAGAAGGTCGAAGTCGGGAGCGGCGAGCACGCTGCGGCGATTCGGCAAGACTTGGAGAGCGCGGCGTTCCGCGTCGCGGACGTCACGCGGCGTGAGCAGAAGCGCAACGCACCGGCGCCGTACACGACGAGTAAGTTGCAGCAAGACGGCACGAGCCATCTCCGGTTCACGACGAAGCGGACGATGAACGTCGCGCAGAAGCTCTACGAAGGCGTCGACCTGAAGAAGGACGGCGGCCAGGTCGGGCTCATCACGTACATGCGCACCGACTCGACCCGCGTGAGCCTTGACGCGATCAACGAAGTGCGGACCCACATCGAGTCGACCTACGGGAAGAAGCACCTTCCCGAGAAGCCGAATGTCTTCCGCGCCAAGAAGGGCGCGCAAGACGCGCACGAGGCCATTCGCCCGACGTCGATCGAGTACTCGCCGGAGCACGTCCGGAAGTACCTCTCGGACGAGCAGTTCAAGCTCTACAAGTTGATCTGGGATCGGTTCGTCGCGTCGCAGATGTCTCCGGCCGTCTACGACCAAACCGGCGTCGACATCGAAGCGACCCCGGCGCGCAAGGCACCCAAATACAAGACGCTAGGGCTACGCGCGAACGGCAAGGTGCTGAAGTTTGGCGGCTGGCTCGACCAGTACCAGCGGAACAAGGACGCCGACGCGCAGACCGAATTTGCCGGCGAAGACGACGACGCCGGTGGCGAAGGTGGGGCGGGCGAAAACGGCAACGGCGCCGCGGCCCATGCGCCGGCGACCAACGGCAACGGCGCGAAACCCAAGGCGAGCTTCGACGACGATACCGAGGGCACGTTGCCCGAGATCGCCGCGAAGGAAGTCGTCACCTTGTCGCCGCCCGGCGTGGTGACGGAGCAGAAGTTCACGCAGCCGCCGCCGCGATTCAACGAAGGCTCGCTCGTGCGAGAACTCGAGAAGCGCGGCATCGGTCGCCCGAGCACGTACGCCGACATCATCAGCAAGGTGCAAGCGCGCGACTACGTCGAGCGGTTGCCCGGCGGTCAGATGAAAGCGTCCGATCTCGGCAAGCTCGTCGTCGACGGGCTCGTGTCGACCGAGCTCGATTTCATGGACCCCGGGTTCACCGCGAAGATGGAGGAAGACCTCGATCTCGTGGGCGCCGGGAAACTCGAGCGCGTCGCGCTGCTCAAGCGCTTTTACACGCAGTTCACCAAGGTGCTCGCGATCGCGAAGAAGGGCGCGCGCTGGGCGCCGACGCCGGAGCCCACCGACTTCACGTGCTCGGACTGCGGCTCGAAGATGCTCAAGCGATGGAGCCGGAACGGCTGGTTCCTCGGCTGCGAGAAATACCCGACCTGCAAGTTCACGCAGAACCTCGACAAGGAAGGCAAGGAGCCCGAAAAGCCCGAGCTGACCAAGTGGAATTGCGACAAGTGCAACAAGCCGATGATGATCCGCACGGGTCGTTACGGCGAATTCCTGTCGTGCAGCGGCTACCCGGAGTGCAAGAACGCAAAACCGGTTCCGCTCGGCGTGCCGTGCCCGAAATGCGGGGGCGACATCGTCGAGGTGCGCTCGAAGAAGCGCGGTGGCAAAGCGTTCTACGGCTGCACCAAGTACCCGACGTGCGACTTCAAGCTCTGGCAAAAGCCGATCGCCGAACCGTGCCCGGCTTGCGCGAACCCGTACCTCATCGTCGGCGGCGGCAAGAAGGAACCGAAGATCGTCTGCCCGCGCGGCAAGGACTGCGGTTACTCACGTGGTTTGAACGACCCGTCGCCGCACGCCCACGGTGACGAGGCCGACTCCGACGCGCGTCCGTCGCTCAGCGTTCGCCCCGATTCCGGGGCTGCCGCGTCGCCATGACGGGCGGGGGAAATCCCGCGGAGGTGGTCATCGTCGGTGCCGGCCTCGCGGGGTGCGAGGCCGCCCTCGAGCTCGCGCGGAGGGGCCACCGCGTGCGGCTTTTGGAACAAAAGCCCCAGAAGCGCACGCCCGCTCAGCGGACGGACGATCTCGCGGAGCTCGTGTGCTCGAACTCGTTTCGCGGCGCCGCGCTCTCGAACGCCGTCGGTCTGTTGAAAGAAGAGATGCGGCGGCTCGAGTCGTTCGTGATGCGCGCTGCCGATGCCTGCCGCGTGCCGGCCGGCGGCGCGCTCGCCGTCGATCGCGATCGGTTTTCCGCGACGATGACCGCGTACGTCCGCGCCGAACCGCGCATCACCGTGGAGCCCCACGAAGTCGTGCGCATCCCCGACGAGCGCCCGGTCATCGTCGCGACCGGGCCGCTCACGTCGGATGCGCTGGCGAAGGACATCGAGCACCGCGTCGGCAAAGAGCTTGCGTACTACGACGCGATCGCGCCCATCGTCGTCACCGACTCCATCGACTTCGAGCGCGTGTTCGCTGCGTCGCGCTACGACAAGGGCGAGAGCGAAGAAGAGCAGCACGCCTACCTGAATTGCCCGCTCGACAAAGAAGGTTACGAGCGGTTCGTCGCGGACCTCGTCGCCGCGCAGAAAGTCGCCCCGCGCGATTTCGAAGACGTCCGCTACTTCGAGGGGTGTTTGCCCATCGAAGTCATGGCCGAGCGCGGCCCGATGACGCTCGCCTTCGGGCCGATGAAACCGGTCGGCCTCGTGGATCCGCGTACCGGACGGCGCCCGCACGCGGTCGTCCAACTTCGCGCCGAAGACGAGGCGAAGAGCGCGTACAACATCGTCGGGTTTCAGACGCGCATGACCTTCGGCGAGCAAGCGCGCGTGTTTCGGACCATCCCGGGTCTCGAGAACGCGGAGTTCTCGCGGTTCGGCGCGGTGCACCGGAACACGTTCTTGAACGCGCCGAAGGTTCTCGACGGCATGCTCGGACTCCGCGCCGAGCCCGGCGTGTACTTCGCCGGGCAAATCGCCGGGTGCGAAGGCTACGTCGAAAGCGCCGCGCTCGGCTTTCTCGCGGCGCACATCGTCGCGGCGCGCCTCGACGGCCGCGAGCCGGTGCTTCCGCCTGCGACGACCGCGCACGGCGGTCTCCTCGGCCACCTCTCGCGCGACACCAAAGACTACCAACCGTCCAACATCACGTTCGCGCACTTGCCGCCCCTCGACAATCGCCGCCTCAAGAAGCGCGACCGCTACGAAGCCCTCGCTGCCCGGGCCCTCGCCGACCTCGACGCCTGGATCCGCTCCGCCGCCGTCCTCGCGGCGTAACAAAAGCTCCAGCGAGCGAAGCGAGCCCGCGCCGACACGTTTGCGAAGCGCACACGAGAGAAAACCCGGCGAGCAAAGCGAGCCCGCACTGAGGCTCTGCGAAGCGCGCGGGAGCGGGGACGGAGCAGCTGCACCGTCCCCGCAGGACAGAGGGGGTTCCCCCCGGGGAGGATCACGTCGTCATCGGCGGGCGGGAACGTAAACGAAACCCACGACGGCCACGTCGTTCGGCGGGCGAGAAGCGCAGCCGTTACGAGCGTCAGGCCCCATTGCCGCTAACCTGCCGTCCCGCCGACGTTCCCGCCTTGAAGGGAACCTCAGAAATTTTGTCGGTGCGAATTTGTCGGCACCACTTTCGCAGTACTCGGCGGTGACGCCGTCGCGCTGCGCGACTCTAGCCTTCAGATGATCTCCGCGATCGTCCCGTCGGCGAAGAGCCAGGCGTCGTGGGGGATCACGAGGCGCGGGCCGTCGCGGCGGATCCGGCCGCGGCCTTCGAGGCGATCGACGGCGCG
>DATBBD010000812.1:0-1731 GCA_036271175.1 Polyangiaceae bacterium
GTCGACGGCATCGGCGAACCCCTGCTCGAAAGCCTCCTCGTCGGAGACAACACCGACGAAGCGACCCTCCGCGCCGCCGCCCTGCGCCTCGACGAACGCCGCGGCCAGGTCCTCCTCAAAATGCTCGCGCCCATCCGCCCCTTCGCCAGTGCGCTCTCCCCCCTCGTCGACGGCGAACCCGCCGTGTTCGCTCTGCCGTTCGCGTTTTCGATGAAGTGAGGCGAGCTCGAGCGAGGGACCCCCTACGAGTCCTCAACCCGCCATCGCACGCGCGTCCGCTCGGAGAGCGACGTTGCGTGGCGGTGACTACGACTCGAGTGCGCTTGCGAAGACGTCGTCGACCGCGAGTCGCGCGCCGACGGATTCGAGTTCGATCGCGCCGCCAGGTCCTGCATCCACGAGCTCCCAGCTTCCGCTTCGTGTACGGCGGAACAGCTCGAGGCGCGGCTCGCGCCGCGAGACGAGCAAGTACTCGCGCAGAGACGCGATGCGTCGGTAGTGCGCGAACTTCTCCCCGCGATCGTAGGCCTCGGTGGAGTCGCTCAGAACCTCGACGAGAACGACGGGATTGGTCGCCGCTTCGGCGTCCACGGAAGATCGTTCGAGGCGCCCGCAGATGACGGCTACATCCGGGTACGTGGTTAGGTCCGTGGCGTCGACGCGAATCTTCGCATCCGAAGTGAACGTCTCGCAGGGCCGATCGCCGACACCGGCTCGAATCAGGTGACTGATCCGCGACGCGAGCCTGCTGTGCTCGAGGGTGCCGCCCGCCATCGCGAGTACTTGCCCGCGCAAGTACTCGTATTTCGTCTGGGTCTTTCGCTCGAGCTCGAGGTACTCGGCGTACGCCATCCGGGCGACGGGGTCGGCGTGGGCCATGTCCACGTTCGAGCTTAGCACTGCTGCGACGACCTTGCCCCGGCCGTACGACGCACTGCCATTCGATGTTCGACGCTTCAAAGCTGCACCGGCAATCTCAACCCTAAATCGAACGTGACGAATACACCGTTCAACGCGGCGGCATCGCGACCGTCGGCATCGGCCGACAGACTCGCCGCGTAACCGGCGCTGGCGTACGCCTCGAGCAACCAACGCGCGTCGAGAGGCAGCAAGGCGGCGAGCCCCGCGTCGAGTGCGGCGTGAGGGCTGGCCACGGTGTGGCCCGTCGCCGTCCCGCTCGGCGAACCGCTCGCGGTGGCGACACCGAGCTCCGCGCTGGCCCGGACCTTGAACACGGGTGTGAGATCGACGACGTCGGCGGACGCAAGGGCCGCGAGGGCGAGCAGATCGACGGAGCCGATGGGTGTGGATCGTTCGGTGCCGAGCACGCTCAGGCCAACCGCGAACCGTCGCCCAGCGACACCGAGATCAGCGCCGACGAGCGGTGTGGACGTTTTCGGCACGAAGCGAAACTCCGCAGCGCCGCGAAATAGGAGCCCGCCGACGGCGTCTCGCGTTCGCTCTTCTCCCGATCCGACATGTTGCGCGTCGCGGGGTGTGGTTCCTGGCGTTGGCGTCGCGTGTTGCTTCGGTGGTGTCTCGATCGGCGTGAGTGTGAAACCTGGATCGCGGGGAACGACCAACACATCGCGGATGCTTTCGGCGAGCGCAAGCGCGAACGTGCGAGACCTTGCAGCTGGCGTGGTGTCGGTCAACGTGACCGAGAGCTCGCTCTCGTCTCCGCGTTGCCACACCGCGACACGCGCGCCCGACGGCGTTTCGCTGCAATCG
>DATBBD010000813.1:0-19314 GCA_036271175.1 Polyangiaceae bacterium
GGGGGCAACAGCTCGTCCCAGCGATCGTAGCGCGTCGGATTCGCGGTGTTGTAAACGACGGCTGCGCCGGCAAAGGCCTGGTCGACGAAGGCACGATCGGTGATGTCGCCGCGGGCCCACTCGACGCCGGGCAGGTCGTCCCCGCCCCCCGAGCGCCGGACCATTCGCACCCGGTGCCCCCTCCCTACCAATCGGCGCGCGACCTCCGGGCCAATTTGTCCTGCGCCCACGACGACATGCACGTTTTTCGAGCCGGTTTCCGCCATTGCTGCCTCCAGGTCCTCAACTTGCGGTCTGCGGATTGGCGACTCAACCCGCGTTACCGCGCACTATACCCGCATTAATGCAAAGCAAGTTCTCCTGGGACGACGTGCGGGTCATGCTCGCGCTGTTTCGGGCGAAGAGCCTCTCGGGCGCTGCCACGGCGCTCGGCGTGAACGCATCGACGGTCGGGCGCCGACTCGACGCGCTCGAAGAAGCGCTCGGCGTGCACTTGTTCGATCGAACGCCGGACGGCGTCTTGCCGACCGCCGTCGTCGAACGACTCATTCCGCACGCGGAGAGCTTCGAGCACGCCGCGCTCGGGCTCGGCAACGCCGTGGACGGCTTCGAGACGAAACCGGAGGGCATCGTTCGGTTGACCGCGGCGCCGGGCGTCGCCGATCACTTCGTCGCGCCCGCGTTGCCGCGACTCCTGGCGAAGCATCCCGGCATTCGTCTCGAGCTCGACTCGAGCATCGCGCACCTCGACTTGAGCCGGCGCGAGGCCGATCTCGCGCTGCGGTTCATTCGACCGACGAGCGGCGATCTCGTGACCCGGAAGATCGCCGACGAAGAAGACGCGATCCTCGCGTCACCGGACTACGTGGAGCGCGTCGGCGTGGTCGCGGCGTTCACCGACATCGACTGGATCACCTGGGGCAGCGAGCTCGCGCACATTCCGAGCGCGCGCTGGCTCACCGAAGCGGTGCCGAGCGCGTCGGTCGTGTTCCGCACGAGCAGCATCGCGGCGCAGATCGCCGCGGCGGAAGCCGGCACCGGCGCGATTCTCTTGCCCCGCATTTTCATGCGCGGCCACCGTCTGGTCGAGGTGCGACTGAGCCCCGAGCTCTACCCGAAGATCCCGCGATTTCCGCACGAAACCTTGTGGCTCGTCGGGCACCGCGCGCTCCGCGACGTACCGCGCATCGCCGCCGTGTGGCAGTTCATCGTCGACGAAATCGAAGGCCCAGCCTAGTTTTCGGGGGGCCTTGGCCCCCCGCGGCTCGCTTCGCGACCGCTCCCCCCGCCGGCTTCGCCGGGCTCGCTGCGCTCGCGACCCGATTGGCCTTGGCTCGTACCGCCTGGCGGACAATGACGTCGTGAGATTTTTCTAGCGCTTGCGACGCGGTGCTTCGCGGAACACTCGCCTGCGCTTCTCGCCTCCGGCTGCGATGCTCGCTCGCGTCCTTTGCGTGCGGTCCGAGTGGGGAATGCCTCTCATCCCCCACACCCCCAGAGGCGGACGAAGACGACTCGACGTCGCAAGCCGCCGACGTCGCGCCGCGGCTAACTTGAGCGAAGCGAATATCAGGGACCCGCTGCTCGCGAAGCGAGCCCGCGAAGCGGCAGGGTCCGACGCTCGCGAAGCGAGCCCGCGAAGCGGCAGGGGGAGCGGTCGCGAAGCGAGCCGCGGGGGACAAGGTCCCCCATCAAATCGATAGCGGATCGATCGCGTCGGGATCCACGCCGAGTTCGTCGATGGCGCGCGCGACTTCGGCGGCGTCGGCGAAGCCGTCTCGGTGAAGCGCCGCGAGCGTCGCCACGACGATATGTTCGGCGTCCACCTCGAAGTGACGGCGCAAGGCTTCGCGCGTGTCGCTCATGCCGAAGCCGTCGGTGCCGAGCGATATGAAGCGCCCCGGTATGAATCGCGCGATCTGATCGGGCACGGCCTTCATGAAATCGCTCGCGGCGATGAACGGGCCGGTCGCGCCGTCGAGCGCGCGCACCAAGAACGGCGTGCGCACCGGTTCGCTCGGATGGAGACGCGCGTGCCGCTCGCTCGCGAGCGCGTCGCGACGGAGTTTTTGATAACTGGTGACGCTGAACACGTCGGCAGAGACGTCGTACTTCTCGCCGAGGATTTCCTGGGCGCGGAGCACCTGGTTCAAGATCGAGCCGCTGCCGAACAGCGTCGCGCGGCGCTTGCCTTTTTCGCCCGCGCGAAAGCGATAAATGCCGCAGAGAATGCCGTCTTTGACGTTCGGCGGCGCGGGCGGCATCCGATAGGACTCGTTCTGGAGGGTGATGTAATAAACGACGTTTTCCTGCTCGGCGATCATGCGCCGGAGCCCGTCTTCGATGATCGCCGCGAGCTCGTACGCGAACGCGACGTCGTACGACACGACGCTCGGCACCGTGCTCGCGAGGACGAGGCTGTGCCCGTCTTCGTGTTGCAACCCTTCGCCGTTCAACGTCGTGCGCCCGGCAGTCGCGCCGAGGAGAAATCCGCGGGTCATCGCGTCGCCCGCGGCCCACATCTGGTCGCCGGTGCGCTGGAAGCCGAACATGGAATAGAAGGCGTAAAACGGGATCATCGGCTCGCCGTGCACCGAATACGACGTGCCCGCGGCGATGAACGACGCCGTGCTCCCCGCCTCGGTGATCCCCTCTTCGAGCACCTGACCGTCTTTGCTCTCGCGGTAATAAAGGAGGTGCTGCTTGTCGACCGGCTCGTAGAGCTGGCCCTGCGACGAATAGATCCCCACCTGGCTGAACAAGGCGTCCATGCCGAAGGTGCGGCCTTCGTCCGGCACGATCGGCACGATGCGCCGACCAATCTGCTTGTCGCGAAGGAGCTTCGAGAGGAGACGCGTGAACACCATCGTGGTCGACGCTTCGCCGGTCTTCATGCCTTGATAAAATTCCGCGTAGAGGTCTTCGTTCGGAAGCTCGATCGACACGGTGGACCGGGCGCGTCGCTTCGGCAGCGGACCGCCGAGAGAACGCCGCCGTTCGATGAGGTACTGCACCTCTTCGCTGTTCGGCCCCGGGTGATAGAACGGCGCATCGGCGATCTGCGAGTCGGGGACCGGCAATTCGATCACGTCGCGGAATCGCTTCAGCTCTTCGAGGTCCAGCTTCTTTTTTTGGTGCGTCACGTTGGACGCCTCGAAGCCCTCACCGAGCGTCCAGCCCTTCACCGTGTGCGCGAGGATCGCCGTCGGTTTCCCTTCGAACTCCACGGCGGCCTGGTACGCCGCGTAGAGCTTCCGGAAACTGTGTCCGCCGCGACGGAGCCGCCGAATATCTTCATCGGAGAGGTGTTCGACGAGCTTCAAGAGCCGCGGGTCGGTTCCGAAAAAGTGCGCCCGCGTGTACGCGCCGTCGGCGGTCGCGTATTTCTGGAGCTCGCCGTCGACGACGTCGTTGCAACGACGCACGAGCACGCCGTCGGCGTCGTTCTGGAAGAGCGGATCCCACTCGGGGCCCCAGATCACCTTGATGACGTTCCAGCCGGCACCACGGAACACCGCTTCGAGCTCTTGAATGATCTTGCCGTTTCCGCGGACCGGGCCGTCGAGACGCTGCAGATTGCAGTTCACGACGAAGATCAGATTGTCGAGCCCTTCGCGCGCCGCGATGCTCAGGCTGCCGAGCGACTCGGGCTCGTCGGTTTCGCCGTCGCCGAGGAACGCCCACACCCGTGATTTCGACGTGTCGACGATACCGCGATCGCGAAGATAATGATTGAACCGCGCCTGATAGATCGCGTGGAGCGGGCCCAAGCCCATGCTGACCGTCGGAAATTCCCAGAACGTCGGCATGAGGCGCGGGTGCGGGTACGACGAGAGTCCCTTGCCGCGCTCGACCTCGCGCCGGAACCGCTCGAGGTGTCCGACGTCGAGCCGCCCTTCGAGAAACGCCCGCGCGTAGATCCCGGGCGCCGCGTGACCCTGGAAGAAGACTTGGTCACCAGATCCCTCGCCGTCCTTGCCCCGGAAGAAGTGGTTGAAGCCGATCTCGACGAGGCTCGCACTCGAAGCGTAGCTCGAGAGATGGCCACCAATGCCGGAGTTACGGACGTTCGCTCGCTGCACCATAGCAACGGCGTTCCAGCGAATGATCCGCCGGATGCGCTTCTCGATCAGCGAGTCGCCCGGGTGGTCCGGCGATTCGTCCGGCGGGATCGTATTGACGAAATCGGTCGTCAGCGGGCCGTCGGGCAAGACGCCGCGCCGTCGCGCAGCCTCGATGACTCGCTTGATGAGGAACCGAGCTCGCCGCTTCCCCTGCCGCGCCACGACGGCTTCGAGCGACTCGATCCATTCGCTGGTTTCATCGGGATCGGCGTCGAGTGGCTCGGGTCTGAAAGTGTGCACGGAACCTCCGAAGCGCTGGAAGAACGAGACCGATACCCACGAGATTCAACACGAAGCGGGCGGACCCGCAACTCTTGCCCACTCTCGCCGAACAAAGACCCTGTCTGCCCGGCAAGCGTCGTAGCGCAGACTCGGGTTGCGGCGCGATTTCCATTTCGCACACGATGAATACGGATCGGTCGATCTCGTCCATGTCGACGTGCATGGGGTCTTGCCATCGAGCCCGCGACGAGCCTTGTGCCTTCGTCGGGAAGCTTCTACGGTGCGGCCCCGTGAAGAGCCCGACCACCTCTCTTGCCGATGGCTAGAGGCGGCGCGCCGTCGACGCTTTTTTGGACGGTACCGAATCAGGAGAATTGGAAAAGATGACGAAAGCGAAATGGATTGGTGCCTTGGGCGCCTTGGCAACCACGGTGATGACTCCCGCGGCGTTCGCCGACTCGGGCCTAGGAACGACCGGGCAGGGCTACGGAACGGTGGGCGCGCTGCTCGGCTTCGGCACGTCGGACTACGACCTGTTCGGGCTCGGCGTTCGCGGCGGTTACACGCTGCCGATGAACGTCTATATCGGCGGCTTGCTCCAGTACAACTTCGGAAGTGACCACTTCCACAGCTTCGAGTTCGGCGCCGAAGGCGGCTACGACATCGACGTCGGCCCCGTGGTGATTCGCCCGTACCTCGGGCTCGGCTACTACAACATCGGTTACAGCGTCGACATCCCGACCATCAGCGTAGCCGGCATCACGGCTGGCGGCGGGAACGTCAGTGGGTCGGAGGGTTACTTCGCGCTCTGGCCCGGAGCCGTCGTCATGTACCCCATCCAGAACTTCTTCATCGGTGGCGACGCGCGCTTCAACATCGTTCCGTCCGCAAACGAGGACGCGGTGAGCTTCGGCATCTACGCGACCGGCGGTCTCCAGTTCTGACCGCGTGACTCTGATCGCGTGACAAAAGGGCGCGGCGCCCTATACGGTTCTCTGATCCATGGCGCGCCGCGCTTCCTCGTTCGCCGTTTTCATCGGGATCGCCCTTTCGATCCTCGCAGCCGTACACGTCTACATCTGGGTTCGGCTGGTCAGTGAACCCGCGCTACCCCTCGCCTTGCGCGCAGCCCTGACGACGCTCATCGCCGCGCTGTACCTGAACATCCCGCTCACGTTCTTCCTGTCGCGCGCGAAGGATTTTCCGCTGCGCAAGGTGGTGACGACGATCGGGTTCGTCTGGCTCGGCGTGCTGTTCATCTTGTTCACGCTCCTGCTCGCGACGGACGCGGTGCGGCTCGTCGCGGCGGTCTTGTCGTGGTTGTCCGGGAGCGCGCGCGTCGGCGACCCCGAAGGGCGACTCACGACGGCGCGTCTCTTCGCGACGTTGGTCGCGCTCTTGGGCGGCGGCGCCGTGATCGCGGCGTTGAGATCCGGCCTCGGTCCGGTGCGCGTCGTCGAAGTGCGCGCGCGGCTCGAGCGGCTCCCGAAAGAGCTCCACGGCACGACCCTCGTACAGCTCTCGGACATTCACGTCGGCAGCGCGACGATCGGCCGCGCCTTCATCGAGCGCATCGTCGCGAGCGTGAACGCGCTCGCCCCCGACGTCGTGGCGATCACCGGTGACCTCGTCGATGGCCCGGTCGCTCGCTTACGCGACGCGATCGCGCCGCTCGCCGATCTGAAGTCGCGGTACGGCACGTTCTTCGTGACCGGCAATCACGAATACTATTCCGGCACGGAACCGTGGTGCAGCGAGCTCACGAGGCTCGGCGTGCGCGTCCTTCGTAACGAACGCGTGCTCATCGGCAATGACCGCTCGAGCTTCGACCTCGCCGGCATCGACGACATGGAATCGCGACGGTTCGGCGGCGGTCCCGATCTCGGCAAAGCGCTCGAGGGGCGTGACCCGAAGCGCGAGCTCGTGCTCCTGGCGCATCAACCCCGCGCCGCGTTCGAAGCCGACCAGCATGGCGTCGGATTGCAGCTATCGGGTCACACGCACGGCGGCCAGATCTGGCCCTGGAATTACCTGGTGTACTTGCAGCAACCCATCGTCGCGGGGCTCGCAAAGATCGGCCGCACGCTGGTCTACGTGAGTCGCGGCACCGGTTACTGGGGCCCGCCCATGCGCCTCCACGCGCCCGCCGAAATCACGCGCATCGTCCTCGAAAGCGGCACCTGAGTTAATCCGTGCCGAAGAGCGTCGCAGCCGCGCGCCCTACCCTGAGGCCGTCCATCGCGGCGCTCATGATGCCGCCGGCGTGCCCACCGCCCTCGCCCGCCGGATAGAGTCGTTCGAGATCCGGCGATTGTAAGGTGTCCGCGTCGCGCGGAATGCGGAGCGGCGAGCTCGTCCGGGTCTCGACGCCGACGAGCACGGCGTCCTCGCCGACATAGCCGCGCAGGCGTCGCTCGAACACGCCGAGCGCGCGACGCAGTCGCTCCGCGAAGCCCGGCGCGACCGAGTCGAATAAGTCGTTGAGGTCGGACGGCGTGACGCCCGGGATGTAGCTCGTCTTCGGAAGCGTCGTCGACGCGCGACGCGCGACGAAATCGGTCGCGCGCGTCGCGGGAGCCATCAAGAGGCCGCCCCCGCGCTCGAACGCCGCCGCTTCGAGCCGGCGCTGGAGCTCGATGCCGCCGCGAACCCCGTCGAAGCCGAGCCGCGCGACGTCTTCGGGCTCGACCGCGACGACCAAGCCCGAATTCGCGAACGGCGAATCGCGCCGCGACAGGCTCATGCCGTTCACGACGACGCCGCCGGGGACCGTCGACGCGGGCACGATGAAGCCGCCGGGGCACATGCAGAACGAAAACACGCCGCGTCCGTCGATGGTCTCGGCGAGCCGATATGCTGCGGCGGGGAGAGCCGGGTGACCGGCGACCGAGCCGTATTGCGAATGATTGATGAGCGGCTGGGGGTGTTCGATGCGCACGCCGAGCGCGAACGGTTTGGGTTCGAGTCGAACCTCGTTCGCGACCAGCACATCGACGATGTCCGACGCGGAATGACCGGTTGCGAGTATTAGGGTTTCTCCCTCCACGGCGGTGCCGTCGGCGAGACGAACTCCGGTGACCCGACGCGAACCGGGCGCGACGACGAGCGCCTCGACGCGAGCGCCGAATCGAAATTGGACGCCCGCGGCTTCCAGCTCTTCGCGCAAGTGCGTGACGACCTTGGGCAGCTGATTCGAACCGATGTGCGGGCGGGCGTCGGTGAGGATCGCCCGCGGGGCGCCGTGTCGCACCAGGATCTCGATGACGTCGCGCACATCGCCGCGCTTGTGGGCGCGCGTGTAGAGCTTGCCGTCGCTGTACGTGCCCGCGCCGCCTTCGCCGAAGCAATAATTGCTGTCGGGGTCGACTTCGCCGCGCTGGTTCAGTCCTTTCAGATCGCGCCGACGCGGTTGCACCGGTTTCCCGCGATCGAGCACGACGCTGCCGATGCCGCGTCGCGCGAGCGCGTACGCCGCGAAGAGCCCCGCGGGTCCCGCACCGACCACGACGACGCGCGGCGCGCCCACCTCACGAGGATGCGGCGCGCCGAGATCCGCCGTTTCCGTCGCGCCAACTTCGAACGACAAATGAAACCGCACGCGACCCCGCCGCGCGTCGAGCGAACGCTTACGAAGCACGACGGGCGGAAGGTCGCCCTCGGAAATCCGAAGTCGCGCCGCGATGCGCGCGCGCATCGACGCGTCGTCGGTGGGCTCGTCGAGACCGACGTCGAGCGTGAGCTCGCTCGGAGTGTTGGAAGAAGAGGAGGCCAGCCAGCGACGCTTACGCCGGCAAAATTCAGACCGGAAGCCCTCGCTTGACGCCTTCGAGACCCTGCCTCATGGTCTCGCCTCCGAAGACGGCCGAGCGCGCGGTAAAACGACGCGGATCGTCGGCGAAAACCTCGAGGAGTACGGAAATATGGCGGAGCTTCGCACCGGCGCGATCGACTGGAGGGGACCGACGGATCTCCTCGGACCCGAGATCAAAGTGGGCGATCACGCGCCTGCGGATTTTTCGCTCATCGCGACCGACATGAAGGAAGTCAAAGGGACCGACCTGGCGGGCCATGTGCGCATCCTCTGCGCCGTGCCGTCGCTCGACACGCCGACGTGCGACATCGAGATGCGGCGCTTCAACACCGAGGCCGCGAAGCTCCCCGGCGTCACCGTCGCCGCGGTGTCGCTCGACCTGCCCTTCGCCGCGAAGCGGTGGTGCGGCGCGACGGGTAGCGACAAGATCCAGGCGCTCAGCGACTACAAGTTCCGGAACTTCGGCACCGCCTATGGCGCGTTCGCGCCGTCGAAGGGCCTCCTCTGCCGCGCCGTGTTCGTCATCGGCAAGGACGACCTGGTTCGTTATGCCGAATATGTCGCGGACGTGACCAAGGAACCGAACTACGACGCCGCGCTCGCCGCGGCGAAGGCACTCGTCTAGGCCCGACTTCGCGCCTCCGAGCAATAACGAAAGGCGGACCGTGACCAACGACCTCCGCCTCTTCGTCTACGGGTTGCTCCTCGAAGGCGAGCGTGAGCACGGCCTCCTCGATGGCGCGGATTTCGTCGCGAAGATCCGCACCGAACCGACGCACACCCTGGTCGATCTCGGCGTGTATCCGGCGCTCCTCGGGCGAGGAACGGTCGCGGTGTCCGGCGAGCTGTATCTCGTGAGCCGGAAACACCGCTTCGCGATCGACGTCAAAAAGGAGTGCCCGGTGCTCTTTCATCGCATCGAGGTGCGCCTCGAAGACGGCACGCTCGCCGAAGCGTACGCGATGCGTGACGAACAGGTGCGCGGCAAACGCCGGCTCTGGCAAGGCGATTGGCGACAGCGATTCGCACCGCGGCCGCGCGCAGAGGCAACTCAGCCGTCGAGCCCGTTCCTGCGCGGCTCTCGCGGCCGCACCACGTCGCGCTGAATCTCGCCGCGCGACAGCACGTGCTCCACGGCTCCGGCCGGGCCGAGCACGGCGCGCGCCGCCTCGACGACGTGCGCGTGGTGGGTGAACAAGAGCACCTGCGTCTTCGTCGCGAGCTCGCCGAGAACGCCGAGCGCGGCGCGCGTCCGATCTTCGTCGGAGTGCACGAGAATGTCGTCGAGCACGACGGGCATCGGTTCGTTGCGGAGCAAGTATCGCTCGATGCTCGCGAGCCGGAGCGCGAGATAGAGCTGATCGCGGGCGCCGTCGCTCAACCCTTCCACCGGCACGCGCGCGCCGTCTTGCCGGACGGCGTAGAGCGCCGCTTCATCGTCGTCGCTGCCGAAATCGACGGTCAAGCCGGCGTAGCGTCCGAGCGTCAAGGTCGGGAGCAGCTCGCCCGCGCGCGACACGAGCGGGCCCTGATTTTCCTGTCGATACCGCTCGACCTCGCGATCGAGCAACGCAGACGCGAGCTTGAGCCGCAAGTAGTCGCGCGTGTGACGCTTCAGGCGCGCGACGCACGCCGACAGGTCGTTCGCGGCGTCGGCCGCTTCAGGTCGTTCGAGGCGCGAGACGCCGGCTTCGATCGTCGCGAGTCGCGCCGCGCCTCGTTGTAGTTCCTCGGTAAGCTCGTCGATCGCCGTCCGGAGCTCGTCCAATCTGTTTCGCTCGACGTCGAGGTCGATCGCGGCGGCGTCGCCGACCAAGTCGTCGAGCGACGCGCCTTCGCACAGCTCGAGGAGCCGCGCTTCGACGCGGCCGAGCTCGGTCCGGAGCTCGCGCTCGAGCACCGATTTTCGCTCGACGGCTTCGAGCTCGTCGAGATCGTTCACGCGGGCGGCGCGAAGTAACGCCGCGACGTCATCGTCGGCGTCGGCCTCCGCGATTTCGAGCTTCGCGAGCCTGGCGCGGCGCTCGTCGATTTCCCGACCGAGACGCGTCCGCTCTTTCTCGGCGCCGACCGCGGCGTCACGGGCTTGCACGAACCGCGACGCCGCCTCGGCGGGTGCAAAGGCGCCGAGCTCCGGCAAATGCGCCCCCACCAATCCGGCGACGACGTTCACGAATTCGTCCGAGTCGCGCCGCATGGCGTCGATGCGGCGCTGAAGGCTCTCGCTCTGCTCGACCAAGCGCGCATATTCCGAGAGCCCGTCGAGCACGACCATCGCCTCGTCGGGCGACGCGCCGCCGCTGACACCGAGGGATTCGATCGACTCCGACCAGTTCCGTTGCCACTCGGCGCGGCGCGCTTCCGCACCGCGGATTTCCTCGGCGAGCCGCGCGCGGGTCGCGTCCACGTCGAGGAGCTCGCCGAATCGCGCCACCCAGGGACGCATTTCTTCCGGCGAGAGCGGTCGAAACCCGGCGCCGTCGAAGAGCGCTACCCACTCCGCGTCGCTGCGCCGCGCGCGTTCTGCAAGGCTCTCCGCCTCGACGCCCAGCGCCGCGAGCCGCTCTTCGTGCGCGCGTTCTTCGGAGAGCAGCGCCGACAATCGAGCGACGCGATCCGCTTCGCGTCGAAGCCGATCGGAGACGTCGTCCGCCGCGGCGACCAGGTCCTCGAACGCCTTCGACGTCGCCGCATCGAATGGAACCGTCGCCGTGCGGAGCGTTCCCCATAGGGCGTCACGTTGATTGCGGAGCGCTCCGAGCTCGTCTTCGGTGGGAATCGCGCCCGCCCGCTCGAGCGCGTCGATTTTCTGGCGGGCATCACGGCGCTTTTCTTCGAGACGCGCTTTCGCCTCGGCGAGAACGTCCGTCTGCTGAGCGAGCTTTTGCTGCTCGCTCCCGCGTCGAACGACGGTTTCCGGCGACGGAACGACGAGCTCAGCTGCTCGCTCGAGCGCGACGCGGACGGCCGCAGCGCGATCGGCGCCGACTGACGTGGCAAGCCGCGCCGCGAGCTGCGCGCGCTTCGCGTCCTCGCGAGCGAGGTCGCGTCGAAGTCGGCCGAGCTCGCCGTGAACCTCGGCGTGGTCCGTGACCAGCCGGCGAACCTTGGCCATTTGCGACGGACCGAGCCGCACCGGCGTCGGCTTCCGCGCGTCGCCGCCGGGATCGAAGGCGCGGCGCGCGATGCGCAGCTGCGCCTCGAGCGCGTCGTATTCGGCGCGACGCTTCGGGAGATCGACTTGCGCCGGGCCAAAACGGCTCCGTCGATCGTCGAGGTCCTTGACGACCGCGTCGTCGATCGCAATGAGCGACTCTTTCACCGTCAGTTCACGACGCGCCGCCACCAGGCGCTCCATGTCCTCGGCCAGGCGCTCGCGGTTTCGCGTGACGTCGTGGCGCTTTCTCACCGCGGCGACCCGGCGCGACGTGGCGTCTTCCGGCAAAATGACGACGTCGCCGTGGGCGGCGAGCTTGCCGAGAATGTCGGCGCGCCGCGACACGTCGGGCTTCGCTTGAAGGACGCGCTGGAGCTTCGATTGCTCTTTGACGTAAGCGGCGTGCCTCGCGCGGAGCGCGGCTTGATCGCCGAGCACGCGTTCGCGCTCGCGGACCTGCTCGAGATAGGCGGACGCGGACACCGAGGCGTTGCTGACCCGTTCCCGCGCCTCGCGCACGTCGGCGATCGCGCGGACGACGAGCCGCTTATCGCGGCCGCGGGGCGTGTAGAGCATCTCCGCTTCCCGCGAGAGGCGCTCGCGGAGCCGATGGATCGTCGTCGCGCCGGCGCCCGCGGCGAACAGGCTCTCGCCGACGTTGCCCTTGCCTTCGAGCATGGCCTCGGCGCCCGAGCGCAATCGTTCGTGATCGAGCCCGAACATGGCCGAGAAGAACTCCGCGGAAATGCCGCGCAGCGCCTCGAACAAGAGCGCGTCGTCGAACGGTTTCCCGCTGCGATCGGAGAGCGTCTCTTTTCGGGCTTTGCGGCGCACGAACTCGAGCCGCTCGCCGCTCGGCCGCTCGATGACTCCGCCGATCCGGAGGTCGCCCCTCGCGTGCGTGTGCGCATCGACGGTCTTTTCCGGAATTCCGAAGAGCAAGCCGCTGACGGCGCGGAGCGCGGTGCTCTTGCCGGCTTCGTTCGGACCGTAGACGATGTCCACCGCGCCCGGAACCTGACCGAGCTCGAGGCGCGTGCCCGTGAACGGCCCGAACGCCAGAAGGTCGAGCACGCGGAGTCTCACTCGTCGGCTCCGGCGGACGCGAGCCCCGGGACGAGCATGCGCTCCACGTCGTCGAACAGCGCCTCGATGAACCGCGGATCGTCGAGCAAGATGGGGTCGGGCCCGTCGCGCACCTCGAGCGGCAGCTTCTTCTTCAGTTCGTCGAAGATGCGAACGAGGCGTTCGTCGCCGGTTTCGTTCCGCGACGCGCGAATCGCGCGGATCACCTGCCCGACGGCGTCGTCACGCGCCTCGAGATCGCCTGCCGCGAGCGGCAGCGACGTCGCGAATCGCACCCGTTCGATCCAGAGCTCGGCGCCGTGCTCGGCGGTCGCCTCGAGACGGATCTGATTTTCCCATCGCTCCGGTTCGGCAAAGAGCGCGGCGTGGGCGCGGGTCGCGCCGCGCAGAATGACGCGGGCGCCGAGCGGCCGCCCCTCGGCTTCGGCGACCTCGCGGTCGAGGGCGGCGCGCGCGAGATCGACGACGTCATCGGGGCTCGCGGCGTCCGTTACGTCCACGTCGGCCGAGCCGAAGCGAAAGACGTCGAGTACCCGCGCTTCCACCGAGGCGACCCGGCCGTCGCTTACGGTAATGACGGTCGCCCCCTTCGGTCCCGTTTCTTGATGATGCCGCCCTTGGAGGTTCCCCGGGTAGACGATGTACGGTGCCTCTGAAACGATCTCGCGACGGTGCACGTGTCCGAGCGCCCAGTAGTCGTACCCGCGAGCGCGCAAGGTCTCGAGCGAGCACGGTGCGTAGTCGTGGTGTCCCTCCCGCCCGGTGAGCGACGTATGCAACAGGCCGACATTGAAGAGGCCGGGGACCGGCGCCGGATAGTTCGCGGCGAGGTCGACCTGCACCGATCGGTCGCGAAAACTTTGTCCATGCACGGCGACGCCGCGGTCTTCGAATACCCGAGTCTCGGCGCGCGTCGTCGAGAGCTCGATGACGTGCTTCGGCAAGCTCAGATGGCGGGTGATGTTGCTTGCGGCGTCGTGATTGCCCCGGACCATGACGACATCGATGCCTGCGGTAGCCAGACGCGACAGCTCCGCGGCGAAAAACAGCCCCGTCGAGTAGTCCTTCCAGTTCCCGTCGTAGATGTCGCCGGCGAGGAGAAGGAGCGCGACCTCCTCTTCCAGGCAAAGCGACACCAGATTCTGGAACGCGCGACGCGTCGCGCTGCGAATCGCCTCGACCGGCGCACCCTCGTAGGCTTCGAGACCCGTGAGCGGGCTGTCGAGATGCAGATCCGCGGCGTGGACGAGCTTCACGATTCCCCTCGGGCTCATAGCACGCTGCCCCGACGCGGCCGCGACGCGACTCCACTATCGAGGACGACGCCGCGACGGACAATGACCGGGCGAGCGCGGCGGGAGCAACGAGCGCGCCGGCTTTCTGAAGAAATTCGCTGGGCCTCGGGTGCGCTGCTCTGGTATTCCACGAGGGCGATCCCGAAAGTGTGACGCGACCGATACTCCACCGATTTTCCGCCCTGTTCCCGCGCGTCCGAGCACTGCTCGAAGCGCGACGGGTGGCGGCATTTGCGGTGGTGCTCGCCGTCGTGCTCGCGTTGCCTTCGGTGGGTAGCGGGCTGGTCACCGAGGAGTTCGTGCAGCGCGATCTCGTACGGCACGGCAAATATCACCTGCCGGGCTACGTGAATTTGTTCGGCCATGAACACCCGTGGTCGGCCGCGGACGTCGCGCAGCGCAATTACCAGTACCAGCTCTTCGGCTGGTTCCCGTGGTTCACCGACAAGCGCTTCGACGCCTCGTTCTGGCGGCCGCTCTCGTCGTGGACGCACCAGATCGACTACCGGCTCTTTCCGAACGCGGCGGCCTTGATGCACGCCGAAAATCTCGCTTGGTACGCGCTCCTCGTCTTCTTCGCCGGGCTCCTCTATCAGCGCCTGCTCCCGCGCCGCTGGGTCGCGGGTCTCGCCGCGGTGCTCTACGCCGTCGACGACGCGCACGGACACGCCGTCGGTTGGATCACCAATCGCAACGGGCTCATGGCCACGGCGTTCGCGGTCATCGCGCTCTGGGCTTACGATCGCTTTCGCCGAGACGGGTGGACGTGGGGCGCCGTGCTCACGCCGGTGTTCATCGCGCTCGGGCTCGGTTCCGCCGAGTTCGCGCTGTGCGCTTCCGGCTATTTCCTGGCTCACGTATTGTTCGTCGATCGAGCGCCGGCCGCACGACGATTGCTGGCTTCGACCACTTGGGTGGTCGTATTTGCCGGGTGGCTCGTTCTCTATCGAGGGCTCGGCTACGCCACGCACGGCTCCGGGCTCTACATCGACCCGCTGCACGACCCCGCGCAATATCTCTCGGCGTTCTCGGAGCGCGCGTCGGTCTTGGTCACTGCGCAGCTCGGCGCGCCGCCGGCCGATCTGTGGACTCGATCGGGGCCTTCTCTACAGGGGTTTTTGGTGCTCTGGTCGGCGGTGTTCGTCGCGGGCGTGGGCTGGGTGCTCTGGCCCTTATTTCGCACGAACGCCCGCGCGCGGTTCTTCGCGGCGGGGCTCGTGCTGTCGTTGCCGCCGGCGTGCGCGACGTTCGCCGAAGATCGGCTCCTCTTGTTCGCCGGACTCGGCGCGATGCCGCTCGTCGCGCTCGTCATCGCGTCGCTGTTCGAAGACGCACCGTGGACGCTCGAGCGGCCCGGCTCGAGCAAGGCCCTCGGCGTGGCGTGGCTCGGCCTGCATCTCGTCCTGGCACCGCTGCTGTTGCCCTATCGCTCGCTCCACATGTACCGCTACCAACACGAGCTCGACCACGCGGACGCGAGCCTCTTTTCGCACGTGAATTTCGGCGCGAACCAGGCGCTCATCGTGGTCAACGGACGCGACGACTACTTCGCCGGTGTGTTGCCGCTACTCCGCGCTGCCCGGGGGTTACCCGACGTCGGACGGCTCATCACTTTGTCGGGCTCGCTCGACGACGTCGAGATCCGTCGCCTCGACGATCGTCGAATCTGGGTCCGCCCCAAGTACGGCTTTTACTCCCGCGTCTTCAATCGGCTCTATCGCGGTCGTGACAACCCCTTGGCGCGAAAGAGCGTCGTCGAGCTCGCAGGCGTCAACGTGATCGTCGACGACGTCGACCAGTGGGGCGAGCCCACGGCCGTCGTGTTCGAGTTCCAGTACCCGCTCGAAAACCCATCTTACAAGTGGGTCGTCTGGCACGACGATCGATACGATACGTTCGTGCCGCCCAAGGTGGGCACGTCGGTCACCGTCGACCACGCCTGACCGACGAAAGACCATGAACGCGCCCCCGGGACCCGTGAAGACGGAGAGCGATCGCGACGAGAGCTGGGCGCGCGCGCTCCTAGTTCTGCTCGCAGGGTCGTACCTCGTCTTTCTCTTCTTCTACGTCCCTCGTCTGAACAACTACGTCCTCAGCGACCGTGAATTCACCGGTTGGGTCGGCCCGATCGCCGAACGCGTCGCCCGCGGCGAGCGCCCTTACATCGACTTCGTCCTGCCGATTCCACCGGGCAGCTTCTTGCTCCTGGCGTGGATCCAAAAAATCGCCGGCCGCGCGCTGCTGCTCCAGGAGCTCTGGGTCGCCGCGCTGTCGCACCTGACGATGGGGCTCATCGGGTACGCGATCGCCCGCCAGTTTTCGACGCGGCGAGTGAGTCTGCTCGTCGCGTTTTCGACCCTGGTGCTGGTCACACAGACGCCGAAGGAATGCGTGTACGACCACACGTCGCTCATCGTCGCGTGGCTCAGCATGCTCTCCGGCTCGGCCGCGTCGCTCGCGCCGGACGGCCAGCGGCGGCGCCGACTGTGGTTCGTCACCGGGCTCCTTGCCACCTTCTCGCTCGCGTTCAAACAGAGCACGGCGGTCGGCGTCGTCGCGGGGTGGTTCCTCGCGCTCGCGTACCTCGCGTTCGTCGACTGGCGCGATCGTTCACCGGGCTCACTTCGCGAGCGCGTTCGTGACGCAGCCGGCTGGGCGGCGGGAGCGGCGGTGGGCCTCGTGCTCTGTGTCGGGGTCCTCCTGTGGGTCCGAGCGTCGATCGTGGGTTTCGTCCAGGCCGTTCTCATCGATGGACCGGCGCTCAAAGGCGGCACGCGTGCCCTCCTCCTGAACCTGTTCAATTTCACGACTCGCCACGACGCGATTCGAAATGCCATCGTCCCGACCGCCGCCGTCGGCGCGATCGGCTACGCCGTCGCGCGGCGTCGCGGTACCTTGCACGTCGGGGACGAGCGCGACGTCCGCACGCCGATCACGCCCGCCGCGGGGATCGCGTTCGCGGTGATCGTGCTCGGCGTGTACGGCTCCGCGACGGCGCTCCTCGCGTTCGAGGTGAGGCAGCTCGATCTCACGTTCACCGCGATCGTCGAAACGCTGAAAAACGTGCCGCCCTACGGGTACGTGTTCGGCATCGTATTTTTCGTGACACACCTGACCACCCGCACGCCGATCCCGGAGAGCCACCGAAGAGCCGGCCACGCGTTGAACGCGCTCCTCCTGTCGTCGGTGACGTGCTCGATGATCTACGACACGTCGTTCGTGCAGTACTCGGCGTTCTACTACAACGACCCGAGCATCCCGATCGTGCTGCTCTGCCTTTTCGTGGCGACGGAGCGGTCGGGTCTTTCTTGGGCAACGCCGGTTGCGCTCATCCTCTCGGTCCTGCCGACGTTCGGGACGAAGCTCGATCGCGCACTCACCGCGGACGTCATGGTCCGCTCCGGACAATGGGCAGGCCTCCGCGTGAATTACCGCGGCGTCGAGGTGCTGCGCGCCGCCTTGCGGGCGCAAGAGCTCGCAGGCGCCACCGGGACCGTCCTCGTCTTACCGGAAGATCTCGAAATCGCGGGCGTCGTGCAGCGTCCCCGACCGCCGGTGCTCGGCGCCATCCTCTTCGTCGACCAATATCCGAAGCGGCTCTTGGCCCACGACATCGATGCCATCGATCGGCACCCGCCCGAGGTGATCCTGATCCACCCTCGCCGTCTCGAGGATTGGCAGGGCCTGTACCACACCTGGACCGTCGACAGCGCCGCCGAGCGGATGCTCGGCCACGTGCTCGGAAAGATGATCCCCAAAGACTACCTGCTCGATAGCACGTACCCGACGATCTATTTCTTCGATCAGGGCCAGCTCGACGTGTACGTCCGGAAGCACCGAGGCGCGCCGTGACGCCGGACGCGAAGGAACGGCGCGTCGTCTGGGCGCTCCTCGCGCTGACCGGCATCGTCTATCTGGCGTACAACGCGGCGTTCTTGCCGCGTCTGACGAACGTGAACTTCGGGGACGTCGAGTTCACGGGTTGGAGCGGCGCCATGGGCGCACGCGTCCTCCGCGGCGAGCGTCCGTTCATCGATTTCGTCCTTCCGATCCCGCCCGGGAGCTTCGTGCTCCTCGCCGGGCTGCAATGGCTCGTCGGCAAATTCATGCTCCTCGAGGAGCTCTGGCTCGACGCGATCTTGCAGTTGATGATGGCGCTCCTCGGTTACTTCATCGCCCGGCGCTTCACGACGCGCAAAACCGCACTGCTCACCGCGCTCGCGACGCTGATCACGCTCATCGAGCTCAACAAGGAGTGCGCGTACGATCACACGGCCGAGCTCGTCGCGTGGGCGAGCATCGCCGCGGGCACGGCCGCGCTGTTCCCGCGGGGTCGAACGCGAAGCGACCGCGCGTGGCTCCTCTGCGGCGTGCTCGCCGGGTTCACGTTCGCGTTCAAGCAATCGACGGGGCTCGGCATCGCCGTGGGTTGGGCCGCGGGTATCGCCTATCTCGCGCTCGCCGAGCTCGCCTCGGGGCGGCGCGACGAGGCACGGGCGTACCGACTCCCGGCGATTCGCTATCTCCAGGGGCTCGCGATCGGCGCGGCCGGAGTCTGGTTCGTCTTGGTCGCCGTCGGCAGCACTTTGCGCGCCTTTTTTCAGGCCACCTTCCTGGACGCTTCCGGACTGAAAGGGGGTCCGAGTCTCCTCGGGCGGAACCTCATCGCCTACCTGTTCGCCGATCCGGCGTATCCTGCGTCGCTCGGCACCGTGCTCGCGGTCGTCCTGATCGGCTTCGCCATGGTGAAGCGGCGCGGAACGATTCACCTGGGCGACGAGCCGAAACGCACCGAGCCGATCGCCACTTGGGAGATCGTGACCATCGGGGTGGCCACGGCGGCGACGTTCGCCGGCGGCGCGGTGTGGCTCATGAAGGGCCCTCCCGGCTATTCGCCCATCTACATTCCGCTCTTCGACACGTTCAAGCAGATCCCGCTCTTCGGGCCGGCCTTGGTGGCGCTCTTCTTCGTCGTCCACTTGATCGCGATCCCGACGTCGCGCGAAGACGGCGATCCGTCGGTCGAGGCCGCGCGAGCCGGGCACGCGTTGAACGCCGTCTTCATCGCCGCGTTCACGTGCACGTTGCTCCACAACACGTCCGCGCCCGAGTTCCGGCCGACCTACGACAACAACCCGATCGTCGCGCTCGGGTTCGCGGTGATCTTCGTCGTCCTCGACCGCGCGCGGCTCCGTTGGGTAAGCGCCTTTCTGCTCGTCTTGGTGTTCGGGAGCTCGTTCGGAAACAAGTATTTCCGGGCGATGACCGCCACCACCAAGGTCAGCTCGTCGAGCTACCTCGCGGGCATGCGCGTGAACGATCGCGGCCTCGCGGTGGTGCGCGCCGCGGCTCACGTTCGCACGCTCACCGGACCGAACGACACCGTGCTGGTGCTCCCGGAGGATCTCGAGATCGAGTCGATCATCGGCCGCCCGAGGCCACCTTTGACCGGCGCCATCGTGTTCGTCGACCAGTACACGCGCCGCGTGGTCACCGCCGACATGGCGCGCCTCGACGAGCATTTGCCGAAAGTCATCGTCATTCATCCGCGGCGCGCCAGCGAGTGGCAGCGATTTTTTCGGATTTGGTCCGGGAACAGCGGCGCCGAGCGGATGATCT
>DATBBD010000814.1:0-4716 GCA_036271175.1 Polyangiaceae bacterium
GATGTCGATCCCGGTTTCGCCTTCTTTGCTGATCCCGGAGCCACGCGGGTACGACCACACGACGACCGCGAGCCCTTTGCGCTTCGCTTCGAGAGTGAGCTCACGAAGGTCCTCGTACATGCGGTTCCGAAGCTCGGAGCCCGGGTAAATCGTGTACCCGATTGCCACACAGCCGAGCCGAAGCGCGTCTTCCACCGAGCCGGTGACCGCCGAACAGGGTTCCCCTTTCGAGAGCGTGTCACTGTTGTTCAGTTTCAGGATGAGTGGTATCTGGCCCGCGAACTCCGCGACGCCTGCTTCCAGAAACCCAAGCGGCGCTGCGTACGCGTTGCAGCCGGCGTCGATGGCGAGCCTAAAATGATAGAGCGGATCGTGAGCCGGCGGATTCGGCGCGAACGAACGGACCGGACCGTGCTCGAAACCTTGATCGACGGGCAGAATGACGAGCTTGCCGGTGCCGGCGAGTGCGCCGGAGTTCAACAGCCGGAACAGTTGCGTACGCGTCCCCGGCGTTTCCGAGGCGTACCAAGACAAGATCTGCTGAACGCGCTCCGTCGTGCTCATGCTCGCTCTCTCCCGCACAATGTAGAGTGATTTACAGTTTCGCACTTCCGACGCGGGAAGGCGCGTGCTTCAATTATCTTCCGAACCTAGACCTGATTCGCAGGCGTCGCAACGCCCCGCACGAGGGTCCCGAACGGCAAAATCGATGGGAAACACGTCCTGGAATCCAACCGACGCCCCGAAGATGGGCATCAACCTCGAGACGTTCATCCTCGAAGGCATGTTCGGCATCCCCGGAGCATCGGGCAACTTCACGTCGCTCCTGAATCAGATCACACTCGCCACGAAGCTCATCACGGCCCGGGTGCGGCGCGCTGGCCTGGCTGACGCACTCGGCTACACCGGGGAGACGAACGTTCAGGGCGAACACGTCGCGAAGCTCGACGTCATCGCGAACGACATGCTGGTCGGCGCTCTCCGACGCCGCGGACATTGCGCGGGCGTCGCTACCGAAGAGCTGGAAGACGCGATCCTCTTCCCGGATTCCACCGGCAGCTACCTCGTCGTGGCCGACCCTCTCGACGGCTCGAGCAACATCGACGTCGACATCTCGATCGGCACGATTTTCGGTATTTTGCGGATCGATCGTGCCAAGGGGCCGCCCACCGCGGCGAGCTTTCTCCGCAAGGGGAACGAAATGGTCGCCGCAGGGTACGTCATTTACGGCTCGTCGACGGTGCTGGTGTTCACGACGGGCCGGGGCGTCCACGGGTTCACTTGGGATCCGTCAGCCGGCGAGTTCTTCCTGTCGCACGAGAACATCCGCTGTCCGGATCGGGGCACTTATTACTCGATCAACGAGGGGTACTCGGGGCGCTGGACCGAAGGCGTGAAGAAGTGGGCGGCGTACGTAAAGGAGACCAACGTCGCGGATGGACGCCCATACTCACATCGTTATGTGGGGTCGCTCGTCGCCGACGCGCACCGAACCCTGCTCAAGGGCGGCATTTTCGCCTATCCGGCTGATTTGAAGACCCCGAACGGGAAGCTCCGCCTCCTTTACGAGGCGAACCCCTTCGCGCTCATCTTCGAGGCCGCGGGCGGCGTGGCCACGACGGGCCGCGAACGCGTGCTCGACATCACGCCGACGGCGCTCCACCAGCGGGTGCCGCTCATCCTCGGTTCGACCAGCGACGTCGAGACGTTCCGGCGCTTCATTGCGGAAGATCCGCAATATATGGCCAACAAGGCATAACTCCGATGCGAGCTCGAGCGACCGCCGCGATCCTCGTGCTCGGCTTGGCTGCGCATGGCGCGAACGCTCAGAGCGCCGATCCCATGCCGGGCGGGAGCGACACGACGGCCCCGCTCCCGAATTCGGCGCCTGTCGACACGCCACCGGCCGTGTCGGCGCCGACGGCCGATGCGCCTCCGACGGTCGAACCGTCGGCCCCGCCGACTTACAGCCCGCCGGCGTTCTATGAACCGCCGCCTCCGCCGACGAGCCCGACGCCGCACGGTTTTCATATGCCGCCCTGGTCGATCCGGGTGGACCCCTTCAACCTGCTGCTGGACGGGCGCCTCGGTTTCGAGCTCGAAGCCGGCGTCACGAGCTTCATCAGCGTCGAACTCGTTCCCATTTTCGTGGTGAACAGCAAACCCCCGACGCTGAATTTCTCGAGCATCGACAACCCGGTGCGCCAAGAGTCGAACGGGCTCGGCGCGCTCGCCGGGTCGAGCATCGACGTCGGTTTCTGGCTCAGCGGACACGTCCTCGAGGGCTACGTCATCCGCGCGATGTTTCAGAACTACGGCTACGCCTACAAAACCGTCGATTCGGGCCACGATTACGATCGGCTCGAACACACCGATCGCGTGCTCATGGCGATGTTTGGATCGAACAGCCGATGGGGCGCGTTCACCATCGCAGGCGGGCTCGGGCTCGGAGTCGACCTGAATCACCAAGAACGGTGTTTCACCGACGCGGACGCCGCGGCCGCCACGCCCACGACGATTCCGCGACCGACGGGGCACGGTTGCGGCGATCTTCAATTGCTCGACTCGTCGGGCAATCGTTTCGGGGTTCAGGGGTGGGCATATCCGGTAGTGCTCGACGTTCGCTTCTCGCTCGGTGTGAGCTTCGACTGAGGATCCCATGACGATAACGATGATCACGGTAGTGACGGGGGCGGCGGGTGCATTGGGCTCGGAAGTGGTGCGCGTGCTGCTCGAACGCGGCCATCACGTCGCGGCGCTCGGTCGGCCGTCCAAGCGGCTCGACGCGCTGGCGCGACCCGGTTCGTGCCTTCCGATCGGGCTCGATCTGACGTCCGAGCCGTCGTGGTCGTCGGCAGTGGCGCGCATCGAAAGCGAACTCGGCCCGATCACCGGCGGGGTGCTTTGCGCCGGTGGCTACGCGGGTGGGGCTCCCGTGCGTACGACGTCGAAAGACGACGGCACGTACGCGCGCATGGTGGAGATGAACCTCGGCACCGTGGAGCGTTCGATTCACGCCCTCGTCCCGGCGATGGCATCGCGAAAAAACGGCAGCATCGTCGTCATCGGTTCGCGCGTCGTCGAGCGCCCGTGGGAAGGCGCCGGCGCGGCCGCGTACGTTGCTTCGAAGAGCGCGGCCGTCGCGTACGCGCTCGCCGCTGCGGCTGAGCTGACCAACGAGTTCGTCCGCATCAACGCCGTTCTTCCGAGTGTGATCGACACGCCGGCCAATCGCACTGCGATGCCCAACGCAGATCCGCTGCGCTGGGTTGCGCCGGAGTCGCTCGCGCGCGTGATCGCGTTCTTACTGTCCGACGAAGCTCGGGACGTCTCGGGCGCGGCTATCCCGGTCTACGCTCGAGCGTGAGCGGCAGCGCGTACGTGTACTTCAGCCGACGCGCAAGTCGCGAGTGAGCACCCGCTCACTTCGGCAAGTTGAAGGCTCGAAGCGCGCGGAGGTAAATCGCCGCAGCGCCGGTTCGGTTTCGCTGCGCGTCGATCATGCTCTTGTAGAGGTGGGCTCGATCGACCGGGCTCGAAGTGAACGCTGAACGGAATCGCGGATCGCGCTCGAGCAGATTGAAGTGCCACGCGGTCTCGCGCACGTAGAGGCGATTGCGAGTGCCCTCGGCGATGCGAAGCCAGTAATTGCGCTCGAAAGCGAAACTCACCGACGCCTTGTCTTCGACGGCACCGAACTCGTCGACGAGGCGCTCGAGCTCGTCCACCTCTTCGGCGGTCATGCGTTGCTCGGCGAGCTCGATCAGGCCGGCGCCGGAGTAAATCTGACGCTCGGTGAAAGGGTCGACGCGGTCGCGCGATGGAGCGACGAGTTCGATTTCAAGGCCGAGCAGACGAACGTCGATGGCGCGGTCCGGGTCGAGCACGATGGTCGGGCTCCCCTGACGAACACGTACGAGCTCGTACTCCTTAAGACGATGAATGGCTTCTCGGACGACGATGCGAGAGACGCCGAATCTACCGGCGAGCTCACGTTCGGGCGGAAGTGGCGTTCCGGGGACAAGCTCGCGATTCAGAATCGCCGAAGCGAGCTCATGAAAGACTTGGTCGGAGGCGTGCCGACGCTCGACGGGCGAGCCTACGGAGGGAGGGCCATCGGGAATTTCCGTTGTACGGACCGCTCCGGAGAAAGTCATCCGTCACTAAATGACTTGGTGACAGTCCCCCGTCAAGACGCGGGCATACCCACGACGACGCGCCAATTCTTCGACGCGGCGCGCCAGGCGTCGTGGCGCTATCCTCGCGCGCCCATGCCCGAGCTCTTCGATCACCCCTACGCCCGACTCCTTCAGCGCGTCGAAAAACCGAGTCGTTACACCGGCGGTGAGCACGGGACGCGACGCAAGGACTGGGGCGCGGTGCGCGCGCGGATCTGTCTCGCCTTCCCGGATATTTACGACATCGGCATGAGCCACCTCGGGTTCCGGATCCTCTACAAGATCCTGAACGACCACCCCGAGACGCTCGCCGAGCGCGCGTACACGCCGTGGGTCGACATGCAGCGCGAGCTCCGTGAGACCGGGCTGTTCTTGTTGTCGATCGAGACGGCTCGACCGCTCGTGGACTTCGACGTGGTCGGGTTCTCGCTCCAGTACGAGCTCACGTACACGAACATTCTCACGATGCTCGAGCTCGGCGGCATCCCGCTCCGGAGCGTGCATCGGAGTGACGACGACCCGCTCGTCATCGCCGGCG
>DATBBD010000815.1:0-2471 GCA_036271175.1 Polyangiaceae bacterium
CTGACAGCGCGCGCCCTGAAGCAAAGTCCGTCTAGCCGGGCACCTCTACGCCGTCACCCGAGATTTAGCACGTCGCACCGCGTCGCCCGCAAAGCCCAAATTTCCGCAGAAATGCGAGCGTTCCGGCCCCGTCGTCGCATCGACGATGGTCGCCATTCATTGGGGATGCGTCGCGTTTTGTCACTCCATTCGGACGCCGCGGAGCTGGTCCGCGGGAAACGACATCGAGACAGTGGCGAAAACCGCGAAACGATCACCGATCGAGTGATTCGAGCGCACCGTGTGTGTGAAAGCACGATGCGCGATTCGCGTGCGAGCTCACTCGGTGCTGAGCAGAGCAAACGAGTCTCTTCTCACGCCGTGCTGGATCTGCGGCGGACAGTGTGAGAAGTGATCATGGGACACACGTGGGAGCCTCTGCGTTCAATCTCATGAGACGAGCAACGACCTTATTCGCAGCTACGCTGGCTAGCGCACTCGCGCTGCCGGGCGTCGCTCAGGCACAAAATATCTCTGGATTCGCGCTCGATCGCTTCGAGCCGTCGGAGCGAGGAAGCGAGTGGTTCGCGGCGGATTCGCTCGATCTTCGCGGCGGAGCGCGCCCCGCGTTCGGCGTGGTCGGAGACTACGCGTACAAGCCGCTCGTCTTCTACGACGCGAACGGCAACGAGGTGCGGCCGCTCATCAAGCACCAGCTCTTCTTACATCTCGGTGCGGCCATCAATCTCGCCGACAGTCTGCGGATCGCGGTGAACCTTCCGGTCGCCGTCCTCGACAAGGGCGAGGCCGGTTCGATCGGCGCGGCGCAGTTCGTTCCGAAAAATGGCGCGCAAGTCGGCGACCTCCGTGCGTCGGCGGACTTGCGCCTCTTCGGTCACTATCGCTCGATCCTCACGGGCGCGCTCGGGGCTTCGGTGTGGTTTCCCACCGGAAGCCGCGCGGCGTACACCGGCGACGGCAAGGTCCGCGTCTCGCCGCATTTCGGAGTCGCGGGCGAAGCCGGTCCGATCGACTACGCCGCGCGCGTCGGCTACGATTTTCGCGCTCAAGACGAAACGATCGCCGGGCAATCGCTCGGCAGCGATCTGCTCTTCAATGCGAGCGCCGGTGTGCGCATCGCGGACCGCTTTCTGATCGGCCCTGAAATTTATGGGTCCACTGTCGTCAAAGGCGGCGCGTTCAAGAAGCGCGGAACGCCGTTCGAAGGGATCCTCGGCGCGCACTACACCTTCGCCGGCGGTTTCCGCATCGGCGGCGGCGTCGGCCCCGGCTTCACGCAAGGGTACGGCTCGCCTCAGGTCCGCGCGCTCGCGGACCTCGAGTGGATGCCCGAGGTCGAGAAACCCGCGCCGCCGCCTCCTCCGCCGCCGCCCGATCGCGACGAAGACGGCATCCTCGACAAGGACGACGCGTGCCCTGACGAGAAAGGCGTCGCGAGCGACGATCCCGCGAAGAATGGCTGCCCGATTCGCGACAAGGACGGCGACGGCATCCTCGATCCCGTCGATGCGTGCCCCGACGACAAGGGCATCGCGAGCGACGATCCGAAGAAGAACGGTTGCCCCGATCGCGACGGCGACGGCATCTTCGACTCCGAAGACGCTTGCCCCGACGAGAAGGGGGTCGCGAACGACGATCCGAAGAAGAACGGTTGCCCGCCGCCGAAGGACACGGACGGCGACGGCATCGTCGATCCGGAAGACGCTTGCCCGAACGATCCGGGTCCGAAAAACGACGACCCGAAGAAGAACGGCTGCCCCGCCGCTCACATCGAAAAGGGTCAAATTCGCATCCTCGAACAGGTGCAGTTCAAGACCGGAAGCGACGTGATTCTCCCTGCGAGCAATTCGATCCTCGAGGCCGTCCAGAAGATCCTCGAAGACCACGCCGAGATCACGAAGCTTTCCGTCGAAGGCCACACCGACAATCGCGGAAGCGCGGCGTACAACAAGAAGCTGAGCGCGAAGCGCGCGGCGTCGGTCATGCGTTGGCTCACCAAGCACGGCATCGACACGAAGCGGCTGCAGAGCGCCGGCTACGGCTTCGAGCGACCGATCGACACCAACGATACCGACGAGGGACGGCAGGCCAATCGCCGGGTGGAATTCCACCTCCTCGAGATCGACGGCAAACCGCCGGCCGACTCGGACTCGGTGAAAGAATAAGACCCCCATGAGGAAGCAATTCGTCGCCCTCTCCGGAACGCTGGGCGTCGCGCTCGGCATCCTTTCCACGAACGACGCGGAGGCCGCTCAAACCCTCCGCGTCCAGGTCACGCAAAACGGCGACTTCGCCATGATCGGGAACACCCTCGGGTGGGACTGCGGCGCCGGCGCGCCCGCTCCGACCGTGGGCACCGTGCCGGGCGCGATTCCCCTCATCTCGTGCGGCATCAACACGGCGGACACGTCACCGGACGTGTTCTGGGAGTCGGACGATCCCGCGGCGGGACAGGCGACCGCGTCTCCGGC
>DATBBD010000816.1:0-2652 GCA_036271175.1 Polyangiaceae bacterium
CAAAAAGGGCCGGCCCGTTCAACTTGATGCCTCCTCCGATTGTTCTAGCATTGAGATCGATATCTCTCGCCCACACCTCTCCGTTCTTGTTGATGACGGCGAGCTTCTGAGTTTGAGCGATTGCGTCGCTGCTCGAAATTATTGCGAACAAACAGACTGAATACAGCCAAATATGGCGTGTCATTTTTCCATTTTCTCCGGCGATTGAGCCCGCAAACAATGGAATCGGCCCCCTGTGTAGTGAGACCTCCACCGGGCGAAGTTTCGAATATCCTGGGACGGTGGGGCCAACAATGGTCAATTGTTCGTTGGTGTTTGTTGGGATCGCTTGAAACGAGAACGAAGCTCGAGTTTCATCGCCGCGAGAAGCCTAAGCCTGGCAACGCCAACTCGGACGCGATAGCGTCAAGGGATGAGTGCCAGTCATTTGGCTGGTGCCGTACCCTCGATCCGCTTCGAACCGATCGACCTCGCGCGGCACGGTGAAACCTGCGTTCGATTTCGCCGCGACTCGTACTACTGCAGCTTCGGCGCAGGTGAGGCCTTCGACGCCGCGAGAGGCGGAGCTGCGCGGTATATCGAGCGGTTGCGCGAACGGCTCGTGCGTCTCCCCGAGGGTATCGTTCACGTTTGGCGAGAGGACACGATCATCGGGCAGATCGAAGCGCAGATCGCGGCGGGAGGCATCGCCGGCTACGTGAATCTGTTCTATCTCGTCCAAAGAAGAACGCGGGAGCGGAGCCGGCGATGCGCTGCACGACTACGTGGTGCCGCTGTTTTCTCGACTCGACGTGCCCAGCATTCGTCTCTCCGTGTCTCCCGGTAATGCCCGCGCGTTGAAGTACTACACCAAGCACGGTTGGCGCGATGTGGGTCCGCGTCCGGACCACCCAACGGCGCGCCTCCTCGAGCGCGTCGTCGTTCGTCGCGATTGAGGCGGCGGCGCTCGGGGCTTAGAAGCGACGCTGATGCATGGTCGATTCATTCTCGTCGGTTTCGCATTCTCGCTCGCCGAGCTGAGCTGTGCCGGGGCGCCGAAATACGGTGGGACGGCCGCGGGCGCTCGCTCGATGCGCGTGCCGATCGTCTCGTGCTTTCTCTTGCGTGAACTGGGTGTCGGAGAGGTGCGGCGTGCGCCGGCGGTCGGGTGCGCGGAGCGAGTCACGCCGGCATCGACGTTCAAGATCGCTCACGCACTGGCGGCCCTCGACGCGGGCGTCGTGAAGGATTCGTCGACGACACTCGCTTATGACGGATCGCCGATGCCGTTTCCGGCCTGGCGGCGCGACCAGACGCTGGCGTCCGCGATGCGTTACTCCGTCGTCTGGTACTTTCAGCGCGTCGCCGACGCGCTCGGACCCGCGCGCGAGCGCGAGTATCTGACGAAGTTCGCCTACGGCAACGAGGACCCGAGTGGGAACCCACGACGATTCTGGATCGAAGACTCGCTTTTGATCGCGCCCGACGAGCAAGAGAAGTTCCTGGTGAAGTTTTTCGAAGGCTCGCTTCCCGTGAGCGCCGCGACCGTGCAAACCGTTCGCGACATCCTCGTGCAACCCGACGGCGTGATCATGAACGCGACGGGGGCCCACGAGTTCGCCGCGCCATGGCCGGCGGGCACGGTGGTGAGCGCGAAGACCGGCAGCGCGTCGTACGATCGCGACGACGGTGTGCAATGGCTCGTCGGTAGCGTGCGTCGCGGCGAGCGCACGTGGGTCTTCGTCAGCTGCGTCGCCGGCCGACTCGAAGAGAATCGAATGCCAGCCGTCGAACTCGCCGCTCGCGCGCTACGTGAAGAGGACGTCCTCTGACGCGGGCAGCGCAAACGCGCCCCCACATCGCCGGCGAACGGCGTGAAATGCGCCCAAAAACCAATAGATGTCTACGGGCCCGAAGGTGATTCGGTCGCCGTGCCGAGGATGCGGGCGCCGTCAACCTTTCTTCGAACTTCTCAACATTTCGCGCGCCCGCGGCGGGCTATGACGATGACATGGCGAACCTGAAAGCGCGCTTGCTGGGGGGCTGGCTCGGCGACCGGCTCCTTCGCGATCTGGTCGTGTCGAACGTCGAGCCCGTCCATCGCGACTTCCGCAGGATCCGAGTCGGCGCTTCGTGGCTCGGTGAAGCCCCGCCGGGTGCCGGTGACAAGGTGCAGATCTATGTGCCCGACGTCGGCGCGCGCACGTACACGCCGTTCGACATCGGCTCGCGCGCGGACGCGTTCTCACTGCTCTTCTATCTCCACGGCGACACGCCGGGCGCTGCGTTCGCGCGCGGCATCGAGGTGGGGCACACCCTCCGCGTTCTCGGTCCCGGGCGTTCGATTCCGCTCGAGTCGCTCGCGCTCCCCGTCGCTCTCTTCGGAGATGAAACGTCGCTCGGTATCGCGCGCTCGGTCTACGAGCTCGCGGCTGGGGGTGGGAGAACGGGCGCCGGCTCCACGGCCCACCTCGAGGTGTCGTCGTTCGAGAACGCGAGCGCCGCGTGTACCGCGCTCGGTCTATCGGACGAGGCGCTGATCGTTCGCGATGCGAACGATGGACACCTCGAGGAGATCGCGCGACGGCTATCGGCGTCGACCCGAGACGGCGGCACCATCGTGCTCACGGGTCGCGCGTCGTCGATCCAGAAGCTACGCGTGCTCCTGCGAAC
>DATBBD010000817.1:0-7519 GCA_036271175.1 Polyangiaceae bacterium
CGTTCTTCGCGACCGGCGATTCCATCGTCGCGAACAACCTGGTCTTGAACCTATATCGTCACGTGAACGCGCCCGAAGCGCGGATGTATCTGTCGCGGCAGCTCTATGAAGAGGCGCTGCATGTGCAGTTTTACCTCACGCTCCTCGACACGTACGTGCCGGACCCCGAAGAGCGCCAGCGGGCGTTCGACGCCATCGAAACCATCCCCTCGATCCGGAAAAAGGCCGAATTTTGCATGCGCTGGCTCGATTCGATCCAGGGGCTCGAGCGCATCGAGACGCTCGCCGAGCGGCGTCAGTTTCTCCTGAATCTGATCTGCTTCGCGGCGTGCATCGAAGGGCTCTTCTTCTTCGCCGCGTTCGCGTACGTCTACTTCTTGCGCTCGCGCGGGCTCCTTCACGGGCTCGCGGCCGGCACGAGCTGGGTGTTCCGCGACGAGAGCGCACACATGGCCTTCGCGTTCGAAGTGGTGAAAACGGTACGGAACGAAGAGCCGGAGCTGTTCGACGACGAGCTCCGTCGCTCCGTCGAGACGATGATCGCCGAAGCCATCGACTGCGAGGTCGAGTTCGCCGAAGACTTGCTCGGCAAGGGCATCTCGGGAATGTCAGTGGTCGAGGTGCGCGCGTATCTAGAATATTGCGCGGATCAACGGCTCGCCATGCTCGGCTTGCCGAAGCGGTACCACTCGAAGAATCCGTTTTCGTTCCTGGACCTGCAAGACGTGCAGGAAGTGACGAATTTCTTCGAACGCCGGGTCTCGGCGTATCAGGTCGGCGTCACCGGCGACGTCGTGCTCGACGGCGCGTTCTAAGAAGCCTGCAACGCAGAATTTGGGGGGGTGCCTTTCACGGCGCGCGTCGTCGCGCCGCGTCGGCGCCGGCGCTCCGCGGTTCAGCCGCCGATGTAGCTCATCTCGATCTTCGGCGTGCTCGCGGCGTCGCGTCGGATTTCCGAATAGCGGTCGTCGCGAGCCCGCCAGACACCGCGGACGAGCTCGCCGAGAGCCGCGTCGGGGTCTTCGCCGCGCAGCGCCGGTCGAATGTCCGCGCCGTGGCTCGCGAACAGACACGTGAAGAGGTGTCCGTCGGCGGAGAGCCGCGCGCGGGTGCAGCTCCCGCAAAATGGCGCGGTGACCGAGGCGATGATGCCGATTTCGCCTGAACCGTCGCGATAACGGAAGCGCTCGGCGACCTCGCCCGGATAGCGCGGCGCGAGCGGCTCGATCGGAAATACCGCGTCGATGCGTTCGGCGATTTCGCGCGCGGGAACGACGTCGCGACGATTCCAGCCGTTGGTCGTGCCCACGTCCATGAACTCGATGAAGCGAACGGTGACGCCTTCGCCTTTGAACCGGCGCGCGAGCTCGACGACCGACGCGTCGTTCACGCTGCGGCGGACGACCGCGTTCACTTTCAGCGGCGCGAGCCCGGAGGCGCGCGCGGCGTCGATTCCGGCGAGCACCTCGCTCACCGGGACGTCGGTGTCGCTCATTCGACGGAACACGTCGGGGTGGAGCGAATCGAGACTCACCGTGACGCGGCGAAGCCCGGCGTCGGCGAGCGGTTTCGCCAGCTCGCGGAGGAGCGAGCCGTTCGTCGTGAGCGCGAGATCCAAGCCGTCCGTGTTCGCGAGCAAGCGAACCAGCGCCGGCAGATCGGCGCGCAAGAGCGGCTCGCCGCCGGTGAGCCGAACTTTTTCGACGCCGAGCCGCACCAGAACGCGGACGGCCGTCGCGATTTCGTCGAACGTCAGAATGTCGGCGGGTTGCAGGAACCGATGCCCGTTTCCGAACTTCTCGCGCGGCATGCAATACGTGCAGCGAAAGTTGCAACGATCCGTCACCGAAACGCGCAGATCGCGGAGCGGCCTTCCGCGACGGTCGAGCGTTTTTACCAGGGGAAGCGACGTCATCGCGACCCTCGGCCTATAGCATCGATTCGATTTCGTTCACGATGCGCAGGCCGATGCGCTGCCCGCACCGCGGGAAACGTCGCGATCGCGTGCATGAGCCGTGATACGAGGCGGCCGTGAAGTCTTTTATTTTGTTGGGGGGAGCCCTCGTCGTCGGTGCCGTCGCGTGTGCGACGCGCGCGCCGGAATCGCCTACGCCGGAGTCACCGTCGAACGGCGGCGTGCCCGCGTCCGCGTCGGGCGTCGCGGTTCCCGCGCCGGAACCGGCCGAGCCGAGCCGCGGAACACCGGACGCGGGCACCGCTGCTCCACGTCGCGACGTGACCGCCGCGGCTGGCGGAGCGCCGGACCCCGGCGGCGGCCATGCGCGTCTCGAAATCGCCGTTCCGGGCGACGGCCGTGCGAGCGCCGCGATGAGCGAGCGCGACGCTCGACAAAGTCGCACCGACAAACCTTCTGGTCAGAGCGAACACGACGCTGCCATGGCGCCTCTGTCGGACTCAAGCGGCGCGGTCGGCGGCCCTGTTCCGAACGTGAAGCTCGTGAACATCGGGCTCCACATCGGCGGCGGGCCGAACGACGCGCAAACCAAAGCGCCGTTCTTGCGCGCGCTCGCGGGCGCGTTCGACGATTTCAAACGATGCTACGGGCTGCTCGGCGACGCGAACGCGCATGGCACCTTCGGCATCGATTTGCTCGTGCCGGCCGCGGGCGAGGTCGCCGCCACGTCGAATCCACGCACGGCGTTCACGAGCGCGGAGTTCCGGGCGTGCATGGTCGAAAGTTTCGCGCGGGTCCGATTCGACCCTCCGCGTCGCGGCGCGACGAAGCTGAGTTACGCGCTGCGCTTCGGAAATCCGTGACGCAGGTCGGGGACGATTCGCTGTACGGCGGCACCAGCAACTCGCTGCGAAGCACGGCAAGCCCACCGAACGCCGCAGCCGAGTTTCAGAAGGACTTCGGGCAGTGAGTCGTGAGCGAAGTGCCGAGGTGAGAAGCGCATGCGAGTGTTCCGCGTGCTCCCCGCGCCGCGGGCACGAGAAAAACGACTACTCTGGACACGCGCCGCCCTGATTGGGGTCGCTCGGCGCGCACACCAGGTACGACGTGCAATCGCCGCTGAGATCGCATTCGGCTCCTTCCGGGCTGCACGCGTCGCCGGCTTTTTCGGTCGTGCAGAGCGGGATGCCGTTTCCATTTCCGGGGCCCGTTCCGCCTCCAGGATTCACGCGACACGCGGGGCCCCCGCACGTGCGGAACCAATGATCGACGGCAGTGCTTCCGCCGGTGCCGTTCGAGCCGCCGGCGCCGGAAGTTCCGCCGTTCCCAACGGCGCAGGGCGGATACGCCACCTTGCACACGCCGTTGTCGCACAGCCCGTAAGCGCACGACGGCGTTCCGTCGGGGCAAAGCTTGCACGTCGCGGTGGTGGGGCACTGGTCATTGTTCGTGCAACCCGCGTCGGGCATGTCGGTCGTGCCGCCGGTGCTCGTCACGCCACCGGTGTTCATGGTGCCGCCGGTGTTGGCGTGACCACCGGTGTTGGCGATGCCACCGGTATTCGCATGACCGCCCGTGTTCATGACGCCGCCCGTGTTCATGACGCCACCCGTGTTGGCGACTCCGCCGGTGCTTCTCACGCCACCCGTATTCGCAACTCCGCCGGCGCTGCCGACGCCTCCCGTGTCGGTCGTGCCACCGCTCGCGTGCCCGCCGGTGCTCGTCGCGCCGCCGTTGCTTGCTGCGTGGCCACCGGTGCTGGCCGCGCCGCCCGCGCTCGACTGACCGCCGGTGTCGGACGCGCCGCCTGCGCCACCGGTGTCGGCACCGCCGCCGCCGCTCCCGGACGACTCTCCAAACGGGACCGAGTCCGTCGCGGACCCGCAACCGACCAGGACGAAAACTACGGCCGCCGCTGTCGAAAAGTGACGCATCCAGATCTCCCTTACCGCGGTTCCCCGTCGAGTCGACCGTACGCAGGTTTTTGCCCCCAGTCGGTGAGGGTCAAAAACCAGCTTCCTTTCGGCCGAACTCGGGTCACCGCTCTGTCTTTCTCGAACAGCTCAACTGCGTTGAGCCGTAAGCTCTGTATCCCCGGATCGACCGATGTCGATCACGAGATCGGTAGTTTGCACCCGAGCCGCTCGCGGTCACAGAGGAGAAGCGGCGAGCGCGCCGTTTGCTTTCCGAGCGGCGGAAAACAGAAAGCAGAAACGGAAACGGCCGTTTACAGCGCAATGCCGGACGACCGACGGAGACGCCGCCGCGAGGATGACCGTGCGCGTCGATGGCGCGCCGCGAACATCGTCTGAACGCGCGTCAAGCGAGCGGCTGCTCGTAAACGCGATACTTCTTGTAGATGCGCCCGCCCATCGAACGAATGCCGAGGTTGATCGGTGCGTCGTCTTCACGCGTCCAGGAGAGCTCGCCCCAGGCGTAACCTTTCGCCGCTCCTCGCTTGGCGACCTCGACGTACATTGCCGCCGACAGGTAGCCATAGCGCTTCACGTTCTTACGGATTTCTTCACGAACGCCCAGGATGATGAGCCGCGCCGACGTCGGGTGCTGCACCTTGGTTCGATAGAGAAGCTTCGCCCAGCCGAACGGGAAGAGCTTGCCGTCGAGGTCGCGGATGGCTTCGTTCAAGTTCGGGATCGCGATGCACACGCCGGCAGCCTTGCCGTCCACTTCGGCGATGAACGCCATGTCCCGATCGATGACCAGCGACATGTCCGCGGCCATCTTGTCGAGCTCTGCGGACGAGATGGGGACGTAGCCCCATTTGCCGGCCCAGGTCTCGTTGTAGATCTCCATCACCAGATCGAGCTCTTGCCGGAGGCGCTTGAGCTCCACCGAGCGCATCTTCACTTCGCTCATCGCCATGACCTGTTCCCAGGCCTTCTGGGTGCGCGCGTTGACCCCGTCTTTGGTGTCGTAGCGCCAGGCGTAGAGATCCTTCTCTTTGGCGAGCCCGCACGCTTCGGCGAGCGCGCCCTGATAGGCGCGTGAATGACCCATGTCGATGACCGGCGGATGCTCGAAGCCTTCGACGAGGACGCCGATGTCGTGATTGGCGGACAGCGACATCGGGCCGTTCATCCGCTTCATTCCTTTTTCGCGGAGCCAGGACGCGGCTTTCTCGAGGAGGGCACGCGCCACGTCGGGGTCGTCGATGGTGTCGAAAAAGCCGAAGTGTCCCGTCGCGTCGTTCCAGGTGGCGAGCCACGTCTGATCGACGGTCGCCGACGTTCGACCGACGAGACGCCCGTCCTTCCACGCGGTGAACAGCGCCACTTCGCCGTGCGAGTAGAACGGCTCCTTCTTCGGATTGAGGCGATCGCCGATCATCATGTGAAGCGGCGGGATCCAATTCGGATCGTCGGCGAACACGACGTTGCCCGCCTCGATGAAGTCCTTCGTGTCGCCGCCGGGCTGGTGAGTGCGGATCTCGATCGCCATGCGCGAGATTCGTAACACGACGCCCGGCGTCGCGGCGCCCAAGTACGGCCCCGCGAGGCCGCGGTTTTCGTTACGCGGCGCGACGTTCGGTCGACCTGGCGGCGGCGGGCGCCGCGGTCGCGAGCTCTCGTTCGGCCTCGGCGAGGAGCGCTTTTCGCTCCGCGAGCTCCTTGCCGTGTGCGGAAAGTACCGGGCCCGCTTTCAGGAAGCCGGAGAGCACGTCGAACCGTCCTGTCGCGAGCGCGAGCGCCATCCACGACAGCACCGTGCCGTTGCCGATGAGATCGGCAGGCGAGATCTGGCGATCGAGCATCAAGGCTAGTCGTCCGAGGAGGCGGGGCCGCGTCGCGAGCTTGGACATCAAGAACCGGTTGAACGGCTCGTTGAATCCGACTTCGCCCTGCCGAATCGCGTCGAAATGGAGCGGCAACGTCGCGACGTCGCGCTCTCTCCAGTAGCGCTGATAGGCCTCGGGTCGTCCATCGAGGATGGCCGTCGACAATCGACGAGCGTCGAGGAACGCATCGGCCATCCCTTGTCCCGTGACGAAATCCTTGAAGTGGCCGGCGTCGCCGACGAGCGCGAATCCTGGACCGACGGCGCGTCGATAAAAGAACTTCATCGTGAGCAGGCCGAGAGTCTTACCGACTTGTTCTTTTCCTTCGACCAACGGGGCCGTGGTCGGCGACGCCGCGAAGCGCTCCATCAGCTTCGTGCGGTATTCGCGCCCCCAGCTCTGGACTTCTTTCTGCTCGCCCACGTACACGACCGTGACGAGGTCGCTGTCGGTGCGAAACACGTAGCGGAGCTCGTCGCCGCGGTGCTCGAGCGTCGCGTCCCAGTTCGCGTCCCACTTGGACGGAGCAGGGAAGTAACCCCAGTAACCCGCGCGCGTCCCCTCGTGCACGAGATACTCCTCGGCGCCCGCGAGCTTCGCGACCGTCGAGTGAGTGCCGTCGGCGCCCACGACGAGATCGGCGTGGAGGGTCACGTTGCCGTTCGGGCCCCGGGCGACGACGCCGGTCACGCGCTCGCCCTCGCGAACCAGTTCGACGACGCGATGATGATCGCGAAGCTCGGCGCCGCTTTGCTCCGCGGCGTCCTGGAGCCACGGGTCGATGACCGATCGCCGCACACAGTAAGGAGGGCGACCCTCGAGGCTTCGCGCGTTGACGATGACCTCGTCGAGCGCGAACCGAAACCGCGGGCTCGCCGGCGTCACCGCGCGCACTTTGTCGCCCACGCCGATGCTATCGAGCACGTCCATGCCCGGCGGCTGCACGAGGTGCGTCGACATCGGCATGTCGGTCCCACGCGGCGACGCTTCGAGGATCAACGTGCGCACCCCTTGCTTCGCGAGCAAAGCACCCAAAGTGGCCCCGGCGCATCGCGCCCCGACGATGACGACGTCCCAACGGTTTTCCATGAGAACCTCCACTTGAACGAACCAAGTAGATAGTGGATACTATCCACTATCCGTTCCGTCAAGCATCGCGAATGAAAGTCGCCGAACTCAGCCGAAAGTCGGGAGTGCCGCTCCCCACGATCAAGTTCTACATCCGCGAGGGGCTCCTGCCACCGGGGTCACGGACCGGGAAGAATCAGGCGGACTACGGCGCACGACACCTCGAACGCCTCGCGATGATCCGAGCCTTTCGCGACGACGTGGGCCTACCGGTCGACACCATCGCGCGCGCGCTCCGGGCCGCCGACAAAGCGGGCGAAGACTTCGTCGTCGACGCGATCGACGCGCTCGTGCCGTCCGACAGCACGTTGCCTGCTTCCGATCCGGAAGGGTTCGAGCACGCGCTCGAGGTCGTCGTGAAGCTCGCACAGAAGCGCGGGTGGATGGTTACTCGCGACGACGTGTCCGTGCGCTACGCAGCCCGCGCCCTCGAGGTGATCGGGCGCTCATTTTACGAGGGCACCGATGACGATCTCGTGTTTTATGCCGAGGCCGTCGACGCGATCGCAAACTGCGAGATCCCCGACGATTGGGCGCCCGACGAATCGCCGGACGCGGCGCTTCGCTTCGCCGTGCTCGGCACCATGCTGTTCGAACCGTTCATCTTGGCGCTTCGCCGCATGGCCCACGTGGCGCGCACGCGAAAACTCGGACAACAACGGCGAAAGAAGGGCAAGGCG
>DATBBD010000818.1:0-5891 GCA_036271175.1 Polyangiaceae bacterium
CGAGCCGGCTCGACCGAGACCCGCGGCGCCCTTGGCCGCCGCTGCACCCGACGCCAAGGCTCCACTCACCCCCACGGCCGCGAGCGTCGAAGGAAGCGATCGAGCGCCGGGCGCGTCGTCTTTCGCCGAGCGAAGCACCGCGAGCTCCTCGTCGGTCCACTCGGGTAGCGATTCGTCGGATGAGTCGATCATGGTGTTGCCTTCGCGATGCGACCGCCGGACAGCCGCCGCTTCGCCATCGCCTTGAATTCTTCGCGTGCGCGCCGGAGCCGAGACACGGCCGTGCCGACCGGGAGCCCGAGCAATTCCGCGACTTCGACCTTCGTCATCTGCTCGAGCTCGAACAAGACGAGCACCGTTCGCAGCTCCATCGGCATCGCGGCGAGGATCTCGTCGAGCAAGAGTCGGCGCTGTCGCTGCTCGGCGAGCTCGTCGGGGCCCGGCGCCGGATCGACTTCCTCGGTGTCGCGGTGCACCGGTTGTTCGCGCGCCTCGCGGCTGCGTCGCCGATCGGACGCCACGCGGAGCGCGATCCCGAACAGGTACGACCGCTCTTTGCCGGGGACGATGTCGTTCACCCGGCGCGCCGCGACGCAAAACACCTGCTGAGTCGCGTCATCGACGCTCGACTCAGGAACCCCGATGCGGCGGAGCAAACGCCAGATGAAGTCGTGCTCGGCACGCACGATGGCGGTGATCCGCGCATCCCGCGTTCTCGGCGACGGAGCGCCGTCGACCTCGACGCCGGGAAGGACGAGGTCGGGAGTATCCATCGTCTCTTGATGGGGCAAGACATCGTCGCGGATCACGGAAAGCTCGCACTGACGGCGGCTTCGGCGCCGCCGGCGACGAACGGCGTGCGGTGAAGGGTCGTGTCTTGGTCGACGAAGAAGCGGTCTCGCTCGAGCGGGACGAACAGCTCTCCCCCGACTTCGACCACGAGCGCGTTCACGATCTGCCATTCTAACCTCGCCACCGCGCCCGCCGCGACCCAGGGACGGTCGACGGTTTCAGCCGGGGTCACCGAGACGCCCGCCGCTTCGAGCCGGCCGACGTCGAGGGCGAGACACGGCGAAATTCGTAAGCTTCTCGAGGGTCGAACGCGAAACGGGCAGCCCTCGACGCGCGCGTCGAGCAGCGTGAACTCCGCGCTTCCGACGGTTTCTCGACCCCACCCCGCCGTCAGGCGCAGCGCCGAGCTCGCCGCTGCACTCTCGCGATCGATCTCGATCAGAGGCCTGACCACCAACAAGGGATCCGGCGCGACTCCTCCGAGCGCTTCGAGTGCGACCCCGACCCGAGTGCGCCACTTGGTCGAGGTGGGATGCTGTACGAGCGGCGGCGCTTGCTTCTCTGCGCGAGGGGTAACGGGCGGCAGTTTCACCACGGGCGGCTTCACCACGGGCGCCGACGCGGGAGGCATCGGCGCGGTCGATGCATCGGGATCGACGGCGAGCGCGGTCATCAGTGCGAGCGCCGACACCACTTGCTCACAGTCGGCTGCAGCCACTTGCCTCGCGGACGACGCCCCGTCCGGAGAGTCGAGCCGGAGCGTGCCTCGGTTCCCGCCCGCGACTTCTTGGATCGAAACCGTCAAGGTCTTCGCGGACTCGTTCGGTTTCGCGGGCCGCGCCACCGACGTTCGCGCCGCAACCTCGGCGAGAAACTGCTCCGCCGACGGACACGCGGCCGGCGCCGTGTAATCCAGCGCGATCGGCAATTGCTCCTGAGCCCCCGCGCGAGCGACGAGGAACATCGCGCCCGCGAGCCCACGCAGGGTTCCGCGCGCGCTCGGCGGCGGAAGAGAGGGAGCTCGGCGTTGCATCGCTCACGCGCTTTCCGGCACACTGGGGACATGCGGCGTGTTTCGCGCGGCGTGCTCTTCATCGTCGCGGCCGCTTGCACCGCTTGCACGGGCAACTACTGGCTCGGCGGGAAGCGCGCGCTCGCGAGCCGTGAACGCGACGGCGGCGGCGTCGTTCAGGAAGCTGGAATCGGCAACGTCATTCGCGAAGCCGGAGTCGGCGATCACGTCCTCGGCGGCGACGTCGTGCTCAGCGGCGACGATTCCGCGGATTTCTCGGCCGGCGACGCGGGCGCGTGCCGGATCATCGGCAATGGCCACGTAATTCGCTCCGACGGCACCTGGACCGGCCATTTGTCGATCGACGGATGCACCGTCGAAAACCTCGGCAGCGCGGCGTCTCCGGCCATCTCCCTGGTCGCTTACGGCAACGGCGCCACGACCATCGAAGGGACGACGTTCGACGGCAGCGGCACGATTCACGTCACCAACGAAGACGACTCGGCCACGACGTTTCGCAACAACGTGATCTTGCCGAGCTCGACGGTCACCCTGGACGCAACCGCCGGCGCGACGACGCCGGCCTTTCTCGCCGATGGGCCGAGCACGACGGCCAAAGTCTTTCAGGGGAACCGGATCTACCGCTCGACCGCGTCGTTCTTGTCCCCCAACTGGCTCATCGGCGGCTCCACGGACGCGGAGAGCAACCTCATCGTCGGATTGCGCGCGGGCCTCGTCCTCGGCGCCAGCGGCCTCGTCGTCCGCGGCAACTACGTGCACGTCGTTCACTACGCTGGAGCAGGAGACGAAGCCGCGGTGACCGCCAATTACGGCACCGTCGACACGCTCGCCGAACACAACGTCTTTCGCGGCGGCACCTGGGTGCTCCGTGGCTTCGGCGGCGAGCTTCGATACAACGCGATCATCGATGCCCAGTACTCCGCGTGGCTGAATCAGCCTTTCGAAAATACCAAGGTCCACCACAACCTATTTTTCATGTGCGCGGCCCCGCAGAGTGACGTGCAAGCAGGCATTTATCTCGTGAACGACCGAGCGATCGGCATCGAAGTCTACAACAATACCCTCGACGGCGGCGGCCCGGACAAGCGCTTCACGGGCGCCGCGATCGCCGTCGATAACGGCTGTTTTCTGTCGAGTCTCCGAAGTAATCTCATCTTCGATTTCCCTTTTCAGGAGAACGATGGCGGCGCGGCCGCCGTGCGCCCCGGCTTGATCGAAGGCATCGCTCCGCCGCCCGCGCGTCTCGGCTACGCGGACTACAACCTCTTCTACAATCCGGACGCGAGTCCTGCGCGCAACTACGGTCTCGCCGTCTCCGGACTCACCGTCCGTGTCGACGCGGGCTTTGGCGAGCACGACGCCACGAGCGGCGGCCCTGTCGATCAACAGGTGAACCCGGGAGCGCTCGGCGTCTCGGGTTGCTTCCCGTGGAGCGACGACGACATCGAGAACGCGACGGTCACGATGTCGACCGTCCTCGCTGCGCTGCGAGCGGGATACTCGCCGGCTACGGGGAGCGCACCGCTCGGCGCCGGCGACCCCGCCGATGGAACGGGGAACTACATCGGCGCCATCGGCGACGGCACGCTCGCGCAGGATCTCTTCGGAACCTTCGGGCACTGATTCACGCGCGCGTATTCTTCTTCGAACGCGCACGCCGACGCGCGTGCGGCGCATGTCGATTCCGAAATCCGTCGGGCGGACGGCGTCCATCAACCAAGGATGCGCTTCGAACCAACGACGTCATTCGCATTCGCCGTTGGAATTTTCGTCGCGGCTTGCTCCTCGTCGAATGTCACCAGCTCACCGAATCTGGACGGTTCGACGGGAAATAACCCCGGTGGTCAGGTGAGCACGAGCAGTGGCGGCGGCGGAGCGGGAGCGAGCAGCGAAGGGGGTACCGGCGTCGGCGGCAGCACGTCGAGTGGTGGGAGCGGCGCGGTCCAAGTAGGACAAGGTGGAACGAGTTCTGGGAGCACCGATGCCGGTGCATCATCGGGAGGTGGGACGGGCGGAGTGAGCGGCGGCGTCGCTTCCGGCGATGCCGACGCCGGAATGTCCCCAGCGAAGAAACCCGTCATTCTTTCGTTCTCGGCGACACCGCCGAATCTGCCGGCGGGCGGCGGCGCAGTCACGCTCGCGTGGAAAGTGACCGGTGCAGCTTCGCTGAGTATCGACTCCGGCGTCGGCAAGGTCACCGGAAACTCGGTGAGCGTGAATATCACCGCGACGACCGTGTTCACTCTGACGGCGACCAACACCGAGGGGACGGTGACCGCGACGACCGCCGCCGGGATCGGACAGAATCCGTCGACCGACGGAGATCGCTACGTCGCGATGGTGGCGCCGACGGGGAGCGAGTCGTTCATCGCGCCCGCGACGCTGCGGCTCGTCGCCGCCGCCCACGACCCGAACGTGTACACGAACGTTCCCACCGACGGCCTCGGCGGCAACGCATCCGATGTACAGTTCTACGTCGACGACCAGATGGTGCTCGAGGTCGACGGGGCGCACGCCGAGTATTGGATGTTCAAGGGATTCGTCGAAGGCATCGCGACCGGGCAACATCGGGTGTGGGCGCGCGCTATCTATGTAAGCCCCACGGAGGTGCTCGACAGCGTCCCGATGGTCATCGACGTGATCGACCCTCCGGCGTACGACCAGACGAAGACGCTCGACCAGGACGTCGTACTCTCGGGTGGGCAGGGGTACGAGCTCATCGGCACGGCCGACAAGCGGATCCGGTTGAACGGCAATGGACACGAAATCGTGTCGCAAGACGGCGCGACGGGGAACCTGACGCTTCAATTCGTCGACGTGTTCGGCTTGGGCGACGCGACCGACACGACGCAATCGTCCATCGACGTGACGACCACCGGCGCGGTCGCCATCGAAGATTCGACGTTCGACACGAGCAACACGCTGACGTTTTCTCTCGGCCAAGCGGCGACTGCATCCGTTCAACGGAATCTCTTCCGTTCGAACATGCGCATGCCGATCGGGCAAGCGCCGGACGGCTCGGGGACGTCGCCGTCGTACCCTGCCCTCTCGTTCACCGGCGCTTCGACCCAAGCGAAGGTCTTCGCCGGCAACAACGTCGGCGCTGGCTGGGTCGAATTTTTGAACACCCAGGCGTGGACCGTGGGCGGCACCACCGACGCCGACAGCAACGTGCTCATCGGGCCGCGCGTCGGCATTCACGTCGAGCAATCGAGCGGCATCGAGGTCGAGCGCAACTACAGCCACCACGTGTATTACGGCGGCTGGAGCCAGGGGAACGACTTCGAGCTCTTCAGTTCCCCGTCGATCACCGTCGAGCACAACGTCATTTACGGGAGCTCGTGGCCCGCGCGCGGCGTGGGCTGCGAGTTCCGGTACAATTTGATCCTCGAAGCGGGACACGAATGGCTTTGGGTCGAGCCGAACGCGTCGATTCACCACAACGTCTTCGTCGGTGGCGACAACGACGTGGGCGGCATCTACGTGCTTTACAGCCCGACGAACGTGAAGCTCTTCAACAATACGTTCGACGGGCTTTCGGACCAGAACGAGGTGATGGCGGTGAAGCTCACCAACGGCGATCTGTCCTTGATGTCCAACGCGTTCGTCAATTTCCCAAACGCGCCGACCGTGTCGATCGAAGGCGGCACGCTGACCGCCGACTACAATCTATTCCACGACACCCAGACCACCGACTACTCCGATGGCCGGAAGCCGGCGCACGACGTGAGCGGTGAGGATCCGCTCTTCGCCAATCCTCCGAAGCAAGTCTTCGACATCGACGAAGGCGGGATCTGGACGCGAGCGACGACGACGGCGGACGTGCTGTCGCAATACCGAGCGCGCTACACGCCGGGAACCGGCAGCCCACTCATCGACCAAGGCGACCCCGGCGGCGGAACCGGAAATGACATCGGCGCGGTCGGCGCCGGCACGCCGAGCACCCTGGATCGATTCGGACGACCATGAACAAGCGCACGATTCGCTCCATGGGCTCTGGTTTATGTGGTACCTTCGTCGGCAGAGCCGGCGGTGTGGGGGCCCTGGTCTCGGTCGCGGCGCTCGC
>DATBBD010000819.1:0-6823 GCA_036271175.1 Polyangiaceae bacterium
GTCGCGAGCACGAGCGCCGCGAGCGCCGTTTTGTCCGGCAATTCCGCGAGAAAGATGACCCCGAAGACGTAGAAGACGAGCTGAAACGAGGTCATCGCAGTGCCGGGCCGAGCGCGCCTAGCCGCCGAACAAGCTGCGCGCGACGACCTTCAGCTCGAGGACCGGTTTCACGCCCTCGAAAATGGGGAGCACCTGCGCGTCGACGACGTAGCGGCTGATCGCGTACTCCTCGGCGTAACCCCAGCCGCCGTGAAGGAGCTGACCGGTTTGCGTCACGTCGACCGCGACGTCGCACGAAAATAGCTTCGCTTGCGCTGCGAGCGGCGCGGCCTTGCGCTCGTCTTCGTCCATCGCGAGCGCCGCCGCGTAGGTGATGGCGCGCGCCGCGGCGAGCTTCGCCGCCATGCGACCGAGATGATACTGCGTGAGCTGGAACTCGATGATCGGCCGCTTGAACTGCGAGCGATCGGAGACGTACTCCGCCGTCTTCTCGAGCGCGGCTTGCGCGACGCCGCACGCGCGGCCGCCGGTTTGCAAACGACCCGCGGCGAAGCCGGCCATCTGCAGGTAAAAGCCTTTGCCCTCGCCACCTTTTTCGCCGACGAGGTTCTTCGCGGGCACGAAGTAATCTTCGAGGCTCAAGGTGAACGAGTGCATGCCGCGATAACCCGGCGTGCGGTCGGCTTTGCCGTCCATCTTGCCGCCGGTCGGCTGTGAGCACGCAAAATCGTGACCGCGGCTCGCGTCCTTCGGCACGATGAAGAGCGAGAGCCCTTTGGCGCCCTTCGACGTATCCGGATCCGTCCGCGCGAGGACTGCCAGGATATTCGCGCGCCCGGCGAACGTGCACCACGATTTCGGGCCGTTCAGCACCCAGCCGTCGACGCCGTTCACGGTTTTCTTCTCGGCGCGACATGAGATCGACGCGACGTCGCTGCCGATGTTCGGCTCGGTCACCGAAATGCCGACCATGAGCTCGCCGCCGGCGATCTTCGGGAGCCACTCCTTCTTCTGTTCCTCGGTGCCGCCCGCGAGGAGCGCCTTCGCGAGGATCTCGGGGCGCGTGATGAGCGACCCCGCGCCCGCGAGCGACGCGCGCGAGAGCTCCTCGGTCGTGAGGATCATCGCGAGGTTCCCCATCTCGTACCCGCCGTAGCTCTCGGGCACCGAGAGGCCGAAATAGCCGACCGAGCCCATCTTCTCGATGAACGCCTCGGGGATCAGATCGTCGTGGCGGTGGATGTGTTCCGCCTGCGGCATGACCTCGGTCTCGGCGAATTGGCGGACGCTGTGACGGACCTGTTCGAGCGTCTCGTCGAGCGGCACGTCGTTTCGGCCCTTGGTCTCGGCGACGTGACGCCCGATTTCGCGGAGGACGCTTTCGTGTCCCAGCTTTCGCATGAGGGCACGGAGGTCGGCGGGGAACGTCGCGTCGACGTCGCTTTCCGAAAGCCCGAGGTCGGCGAGCACCGGCGCGAGTCGATCGCGCGCGCTCGCGGCGAGCTCGGCGATCCCCGCTGACGCGAGGAGCTCGAGAAAGGGCGTCGAGCGGGCGCCGAGCGCTGCGGTGAAGTCGTAGAGCTCTTTCGCGGCGCGCGCTTCCGTCGCCGCGTACGCCGTTCGCGACGAGAGCACCTGGTGGTCGTCGATTTTCGCGCCCTTCACGGTAATTTCGGCGGCGCGAGCGACGGCTCGATCGGTGAGTGCGAGGGCGGCGGTGACGAGGGGTTCGGCGTCCTTGAGCGTCATGAGCAGGGCCCTATACGCCTTTTTTCAGGCGAGTGTCACGACCCCGCCGGACCCGGCATTTTCTCGCTGGATCGCGCGCTATCGGCCGGGATCCGGTTGCTCTGGGTGTCATGTCCGGAGCTCCCGTGGCAGCCTCGTTTCCACCGTGAACGCATCGATTCCCGCCCATTGTCTGACGAATTTGTCCCTCCGCGTTCGGTTCTTCGAGACCGATCTCATGGGCATCGTTCACCACGCCGTCTACTTCACGTACGTCGAAGCCGGCCGCGTCGAATATCTCCGTCGGCGCGGCGCTGATTATCGCGCCCTCAACGCTCGCGGTTTTCACATGCCGGTCGTCGACGCGCACCTCGTCTACAAGCGCGCGTCACGATTCGACGACGAGCTCGTCGTCGAGACGCAGCTCGGCGCGCTCACGCGCGTCACGGTGCGCTTCGACTATCGCGTGCTCCGCGACGGCGAGCTCCTCACGCACGGCCATACCCTGCTCGCCTGCGTCGATGAAACGCACACGCCGCGCCGTATTCCGGCCGACGTCGCCGAAATGCTCGTCGCGCCCGAATCAGCGTGAGCGCGAACCGCCGAGGAACGTCCCGCTCATGGCGAGCATGACGCCATTTTGCTGAGTAAGGCTCGACTCGCCGTTCAACGGCGCGCTGACGGCGTTGCCGTCGTGAAACAGGAACGCGAACCCACGAAGTTCTGGCGAGAGCATTAAAAACGACGCCACGCGGATGTCGATGCCGACGCCGCCGCCGACCATCGGCGCACCCTGAGTGAAAGTGTTCGCGGGGTAGACGTCGCTCGCCGGAACGCCTTCGACGTCGAGGACGACGCCTGCGTCGATGCCGACCCAGGGGTCGACGGTTCCCGCGCCGAGGAAGTGCCAGCGTCCTTCGGCTTCGAGCGTATACCACCTCGTGTCGGCATCGCCCGGCGACTCCCCGGACCACGACAGGCCAGCGAGCGCGCCGACCGAAAACATCGGCGATAGTCGCCAGCGCGGGGCGAGGTGAAACCCGACCAGGGTACCGCCCGCGCCGCAACCACTCACGTCGCTCTCCGTGCGCCGGCAGTCGTTGCCGAAAGCGATGGCCGCGTGAAGGCCCGCGCCAAGCTCTATCGGCGGCATCGACGCACGCTGCGCCTCTGCTTTTGCCTCCGCCGTGCCAGAATCACTGCCGTTGCGCGTGCCGCCACCCGAGTCGCTCGCGCCGCCGGAGTCGCTCGCGGGGGACGCCTCCGCCGACGCGCGGTGAGCGAGCAACGACGACGCTAGCGCCACGACGGTCATCACCGAACATCCTCGTCGCATCCCACCCTCCGTGCCGAAGCGTGGCCCCCGCCGGGGGAAGCGTCAACCGACTATCTCGCAAGCCGCCGGCTTACGTCGGCTGCGGTGCGCGTAGGATGCCGGAAACGAGCGCCGGGGGGGACCAGCACGACGGCGAGCCCGGTGATGGTCGGCCCGTCGGCGGTAGTGTGGCTGAGCAGCACGGGCCGGTACGTCGAGTCGCCGTCTTGCGTCCACCCCGACGTGCGCTCGAGCGATCCGGTCGCTTCTCCCGTTGCGCCGTCGTCTTGCGACAGCTCCGCCTCGATGTAGTTGCGGGCGAGCTCGTCGACGCTCATCGGAAGCTCGTGGTTCGCGATCTTCGCCGTCATCGTGAACGTGCCGCCCTCGACACAATAGAGAAAACCCTCGTCGGCGCCGGAGCTTCGGAGGAGAGCTCGTAGTCCGCGCTCGGCGACGCGATCGGGCCGCGTCGCTTCGTCCGTTCCGACCGCCGTCTCCATTCCGGTTCGCGTGACGAGCCCGATCGGACCCGATTCTACGTCGGCCGAGTACGCGAGGATTTGACCCTCCCGGCGCAAGCGGTCGCTTCTTCCCTTGAGGGCGGCGCTCGCGCCTTGCGGGCACTCTGCGGCGGCACGGTCGGAAAAATTCGTGAACGCGTCCATGTCTTTTGCGACGAGCGCCACTTTCGCGCGCGTCTCGTACGCGAGGAACAAATTGAGCCCGGTCGTTCCCGCCGAGAGGAAGGCCTCGAGCGTCGCGTCGGCGAGGGTCGTCGCGCCGTCGACGTCGCCTGCGTTCGCCATCGCGATCGCGAGCGGCATGCGAACGTAGTTGAGCTCGATCCCCATGCCGCGCGCTTCACCTCGTTGCGAATAGTGTTCGCCGGTCGTTCGCGCCTCGCCGTGCCGGCCGAGCGCGACGAGGATTCGGACGTGTGCGCCCGCCGCTTCGGGCCAGATCGCCGAGCCCGCGTCGTCCATCCCGCTCATCGCCGCCTCGAATTCGACGAGCGCTGCGGCGTCGTCGCCTCGAATCCGTTCGTACTCGCCGCGCGCGTAGTTGAGGACGGGTTGCCATGCCTTGGCGAGACCGCCGGTCCGCTCGAGCTCATCGAGCGATTGCTTCACTCGCATCAAGTCGTCCGACATCGCGTAGGCGGCGAGTTCCCGCAAGAGAAGGATGCCGCTCAGGGCGTCGTGGCGCGCCCGTTCGATGCAGAGCCGCTCCACCGTGTGCTTGTGGCGCTCCGCCTCGCGGACGTCACCTTGCCAGAGGTGATAGAGCATCCGTACTTGGATGCCGTTGATGTCGTGGGAGCGCGAAGCGTCGAGCACCGCGGCGCGCGCCAAGCTCGATTCGAGCCCGACCGCAGCCTCCAAGGTGCCGAGTACGAAGGTGAGCGCGAGCTTCACCGCGGCGCGATACGTGTCGTCCAACCCGACCTGAGCGGTGTCTTCGAGCCGTTCGAGGACGGCTTGGTAGATCTTCCGCGCCGGCTCGTAGCGCCCCGTCATCCGCGCCCAGAGTCCCTCCACGAGCTTCTGAACGACGGCAAGCGTGGGGGACAACGGCGCGATCGGGGTCAGATCGGGGCAAAGCCGGAGCAGATCCAGGTCGAGCGAAAAACCGACGACCCCGACGATCAAAATGGCCGTGCGCGCGAGCTGTTGCAGCGCCTCGGCGGGATCGTGGACGCGCTCGCTCTCGGGTAATTTGCCGTATCGCTCCGCGGCGAGCCCGAGCACTTCACGCACGCGCGCGGCGTTCGGCACTCGTTCGCTCTCTGCTCCGAACAGATCGAGCCCGGCGTCGCGTGAGAGTTGCTTGCAGACGACGGAAAAGTGCGAGGACACGTCGAAGCAGGCCTGCGTTGCGACGCCGCCGACGCGCAGGTGGAGCGCGAACGCCTGACGTCGAGGCCGGGCAAATCGCTCGCAGAGGCCGATGCCCTGCTCGAACAGAGCCAGCCAATTTCGAGGAAGCGTTCGCAGGAGGGCGTAGTAGGCGGCGGGGCTCGCGCCCGTTTCGCGGACCGACTCTTCGGCGAACCTGACGAGCGTATCGAGGCCGATCTCTTCGTCGCCGGCGTGGAACAAGTGCCGCGCGGCGCGAAGGCCGGCCGTTCCGCGCGCGGCGAGCACCGCCGCCAGCTTGCGATGGAGGTGCCGGGACGCGTCGCCGTAGACCGATTCCGCCAGTTCGGCGCGCGCTCCGAGGCGGCCGAGCGCGTAGTCGCTTCCCGATGTCGCGACGACCTCGGCGGCGATCAGCTCGTCGACGGTGTGCATGAGCTCGGCGCGCGCCTGATCCGTGATGACGACGAGCTCGTCGAACGAGAACCGAAGATCGGGCGCGAGCGACATCGCTTCGGCGAGGACGCGAGCCTTCGCGCTCAGCGAGTCGACGCGTGCCCGTCTCGCCTGCGCCATGCTCGCGGGGAGGACATCGCCGTCGATGCGCTCCGGAAGCGACCACGCGCCCTCGTGGTAGCGCACGTGGCCCGTGTCGACGAGGTGCTGCGCGAGCTGCACGACGTCGCGCGGGCTTCCGTTCGAAATGTTGGACAGCCGGTGCGCGAGGAGCTGCAACCGCGGAACGGAACCGAACATCGAATCGAGGAGCTGCTCGGTCTCCGCGCGGCTCAAGAGCCCGAGCGGAACCGGTCGACTTTTTTCGGAGAGCATCCGCACGGCGGGAGAAGCGTCGGGAAGATCGGACTCCAGAGTCGTTGCGATGCACACCGCGCGGTGTCTCACCTGGCGCGACAAGAGCGCGAGCCATCCCGCCGAAGGATCGTCCGCTCGATTCACGTCGTCGACGGCGATCATCAGCGGTCGTTCGTTCGAAACGGCGAGGATCCATTCGCGCAGGGCGGGTTGGAGTCGCGTGCCAAGTTCGGCCGCGTCCAGCGGTGGGTCGTCGCCGAGGCGCTCGGCGAGCTCGGGCACGAAGGCAGAAAGCGCGGCCGCGTCGCCGGACCGCGCTGCGGCGAGGGCCACGTCCGGCACGGCGTCCAAGAGCTGCGCGACCAATCTCCGCACGACGCCGTACGCGCCGGTGCCGGCGTCGGACGAATCGGCGAGAAGCACCGTGAGGCCCGCGACCTTCGCCTCGAACACGCAAGCGTCGAGAAAGCGCGAACGACCGACGCCGGAGGGGCCGGAGACGAGGATGGCCGAACCCTCGTTGTGGCTCGCGCGCACGATGCGTCGCCTGGCGCGGTCGAGCACGCGTTCGCGTCCGACCAACATCGGCGTCGACAAGTACGAGCGCGACACCATCGGCAACTCCACGACGTCGCGCCCGGCGATCGCCGAGAGGCGTTCCATCACCTCACCGGCGTTCGGCGGCCGGAGTGCTGGATCGAGCTGCAACAAGTCCATCACGAGGGCGCTCATCGCTTCGGGGATCTCGGCGCGAATCTGTGACGGTGACGGCGGCCGCTCTTGCCACAGCTCGGGGAGCTGTCTGAAATGGCTCGCCGCGTACGGCCGCCGCCCGGTGAGCGCGTGGTACAGCGTCGCACCGAGCGAATACAGATCCGTGCGCCCGTCGAGCGGTTGCAAATTCACGACCTCGGGCGCGCAGGTCGACGGCGTGCCGACGATGAATCGCGTCGGGCCCATAGGCGACATCGCGCCAAAATCGATGAGCTTCGCCGTCCCGTCACTCGTGCAGCGCACGTTGCGCGGGCTGAGGTCGCGGTAAACCATGCGGCGCGAGTGCATGAGCGACAAGGCCGAGCACACGTCGCGACCGATCTTCGCCGTCGTG
>DATBBD010000820.1:0-6822 GCA_036271175.1 Polyangiaceae bacterium
AGCGCCGAATAAGAAGGGCCCCGCGACGGATTCGTCGCCGATCTCTACGTCACGCCGACCGCGCTCGGGCTCGTCGAGGGAGACTCGGGCGTTGAGTGAAACGCGGTCGCGAGATTTCGCAACGAGTGGATGTGGGTCAGAATGCCGAGCGGCGGACCGATGAATAGCGGCACGAGGACCAGGGGATAGATCGCGAACACTTGAGCGTGAGTGAGCACCGCGGCCGTCGGTGCGACGATCAGGTCCGCGATGCCGAACAGGTTCCACGCTCGCGCCAACTTGAACGCTCCCGGGCGACGCTCGGCGACGTGCCGCGCGACGGTCGGTGCCGCGATGCCGGTCAGGAAGTCTCCCACCGCCGCGGGAATCGCAAAGCCCGCGGGCAGGACTCCGTAATAGAGGAACGGAAAGAGGAACATGAACCCTGCGGCGCGATAGATCTGCACGCGAACGAGCCAGTCCGGAGGCGTCGCCGCGTCGATGGCGCGCATCGTACGCGTGAAGAAGAGGAGCGCGATCGCGACGACGAGCGGCCCGAACCCGATCGCTATCGCGAGGGATCGATCGAGTCCGTCCCCGTCCGACGCGAAGTTCCGGCCGTCCCCGCTCATGATGCCAATTCCGAGCCACGTCGCCAAGAACAGGCCGACGAAGAACGGCACGAGCGCGCGACTACGTCGACTGAGCGCGCTTCGTTCGGCCGCGAGCGCGGCGAGCACCGTGTGCACGGCGACCAGGTAAATTCCGAGCGCGAAGATCAGCGTCGCGCTGGCGCGATCGAACCAAACAGGAAGCAGAGATGACGACATTGTCGGATTCTCCTTTGGTTTAAAGGGGTTGAAAGGGCCGGGGAGAGCCGCGACGTGCGCGGCATTCGAAATATGATACACATCATATTGTCGTCAATCCCCAGAATGCGAATCGCGATGCCTTGGCCCAAAGACCACAAATCGAAGACGCGTGAAAAAATCGTGAGCTCCGCCGCCGCGGCTTTTCGCGCCGAAGGGATCCCCGGAGTGTCGGTCGACGACGTCATGTCCAACGCCGGGCTCACGCACGGTGCGTTCTACGCGCACTTCGACTCCAAGGACGACCTCGTGTCCGCCGCCATCGATCACTCGAGCGCGGAAACCGTCGCTCGATTCTCGAAGGCGCTCGACGCGCTTCCACCGGGTGATCGCTTCGCCGGAGCCATCGACGCCTACCTGAGCCCGCTCCACGCCGCACATCCGGAGGTCGGGTGCCCCGTCGCGACGCTCGGACCGGAAGTCGCGCGAACCGAAGGCAAAGCGCACCGCGAGCTCGCACGAGGTATCCGACGCCGACTCGAATGGCTCCGCAGCTTGTTGCCGAAGCCGCTCCAGCGCCGTTCGAAGGCGCGCGACGACGAGTTGATGGGAACCCTCGCTTGTATGATCGGCGGCCTGATCCTGGCGCGTGCCGTCGGCCCCGACGAATCCGACGCCGTACTCGAATCGACTCGGAGGTTTTTGGCGCGAGCGCGCGCAGCGCAAGATCGGTGAGCTCGTGAACGCGCCGCACGCGCGGCGATTGTGAGGTTCCGCTCACAGGTTCGCCCTCGCGGTCCACGACGCGGAAGGGTATTCGTTGACGTGTGCCGCTTTGCTCGACGCTCCGCGCTCGACCGCGCGGATCCTATTCGACGTACTGTCCCGGCACCTTCGCCCGCGCCGCGCTGCATCTCGTCCTTGTCATCTCCGTGATCACCTTGACGCCGACGGCTCGGGCCGCTCCCCCGTCACCGCCGCAGTCCGAGACGGCCGCGCCGCCGATCGTGCCCCCCATTCTGCTCTCCTCGGCGACGGTCGCATATCCGCCGGGCGGAACCGGGGACGCGACGGTCGTGCTCGCGGTCACCATCAACGCCGACGGCACGGTTCGGAAAGCGACGGCGATCGACGGCGACGAGCCGTTCGCGAGCGCTGCGGCCACTGCGGTGGTCGGATGGCGGTTCGAACCGGCGCGGCGCGACGGGAAAGCGATCGCGGCGGTCGTTCGGTTCGAAGTGGCGTTTCACGCGGCCGCTCCCGTCGAACGAACGTCGACCGAAACCGCTCCTTCATCGACCTCGACGGGAGCTGCCGGAGCGGCGAGTGCGACGACGACGACGGCAACTGCAGTGGCAAAGCCGTCTCCTTCCGTCGCGCCGGAAGTGATGGTGCGCGGCGAGCGAACGGCGCCGGGCGTCACGACGTTCACGCGGGCGGAAGTGCGGCAACTGCCGGGCGCGTTCGGCGATCCGTTTCGCGCCATCGAAGCGATGCCCGGCGTGACGCCGATCGTGTCGGGGTTACCGTTCTTCTATGTGCGCGGCGCGCCACCGGGGAACGTCGGGTACTTCTTCGACGGCGTGCGCGTGCCGTATCTCTATCACGTCGGGCTCGGGCCTTCGGTGGTGAACCCGGCGATGGTCGATCGCGTCGATCTCTACCCTGGAGGCTATCCGGCGCAGTTCGGGCGCTTCTCGGGCGGCATCGTGGCCGGCGAATCGACGGCGCCGCGCGACGACTTTCACGGCGAGGGAAACTTGCGGCTCTTCGACGCGGGCGTGCTCGCCGAAACCGGCTTCGACGGCGGTCGCGGCACGGTGCTCGTCGGCGGACGCTACTCGTACACGGCGACGATCTTGTCGCTCATCGTGCCCGACGTGAAGCTCGACTATCGCGACTACCAAGCGCGCGTCACCTACGATCTCACGCCGCACGATCGACTGACCGCGTTCGGATTTGGTTCGTACGATCTGCTCGGTCAAACCACCGGCGGCGTCTTCGGGATCCTCTTCGGGTCCGAGTTCTATCGACTCGATTTGCGGTACGATCATTCGTTTTCGGACGGCGGCACGCTGCGCTACGCGGTCACGCTCGGCTACGACCAGACCCGCGTCGCCGACGAACGCAACGCGCAAGATCGGATGGTGAGCTCGCGCGTCGAGTATCATCATCCGGTAAAAAAAGGAGTCGTGCTGCGCGCCGGCGCCGACACGACCCTCGACGGCTACACCGAAGACAAGTCCGCGTACGTCGATCCCGACGATCCGACGATCCAGGCGTTCGATCGGCTATTTCCGGCGCGCACCGATCTCGCGATGGGCGCCTGGGCCGACCTCGTGCTCGACGTCACGCCGCGGATCCAGATCGTTCCCGGGGTGCGCGTCGATCTGTTTTCGTCGGGTGGCGTCGCGCTTCCGGCGATCGACCCGCGCATCGCGGCCCGTTTCGCGGTCAGCAAACACGTCACCATCGTCCACGCCGACGGCGTCGCGCACCAACCGCCGTCGTTCATCGTGCCGGTTCCCGGGCTCGTACCGGGAAGTCTGAACGGCGGGTTGCAAACCAGCTTTCAATCGAGCGCCGGCGTCGAGGCGGAACTGCCCTGGGACCTCAAAGCGACGGCGACCGTCTTCGACAACGTCTTTCTGAACATGAGTGACGTGCTCGGCACGAACCTCTCGAACCTCGCCGCCAATCTCCAGCAGCGCGCGCTCGGTTCCGCGGTCGGCTTCGAGCTGTTCGTTCGCCGCAATCTCACCAAGAAGCTCGGCGGCTTTCTCACCTACACCCTCTCGCGTTCGACGCGCGCGTTCGGCAGCCAGGAATTCCCGAGCGCGTTCGATCGCACGCACGTGTTCAACGCCGCGCTCGGCTACGACCTCGGCAAGGGCTGGCGCGCCGGCACGCGCGTCGTGTTCTACACGGGAACGCCCAAAATCATCGAATACCGCGGCGCGATCGCGCCCCCGCCGAGTCAGAGCCCGGACCGCGAGCCCTCGTTTTATCGCCTCGACCTCCGCCTCGAAAAACGCTGGAAAGTCGGCAAGAGCGGCTGGCTCGCATTCGTGGCGGAAGTGCTCAACGCCACCTTGAACAAGGAAGTCGTCCAGACTCAGACCATCGGCCCCGTCACCATTCCGAGCATCGGCCTCGAAGGCGGGTTTTGACTATGGCTCGCTTCAGATTTTTTGCACGGTGTTCGGCGCTCGGCGTCGGTGCGCTCGCCACTGCGTGTCTTCCCGGCGACACGCGCCCCGTTCCCGGCAGCCTCGACGTCAGCGTCGTCGCGAGCGCGGCGCTCGCCACACGCGCTCACTCCTTCGTCACCACCGACGGCTGGACCGTCTCGTATTCGCGATTCCTCATCGGGATCGGCAATGCCTCTTTCGACGGTGACTCGTGCGCCGACTACTACGACGCCGACTACGACCGCCTCCTGAACCTTCTCGTCCCCGACTCGCAGAAGCTCGGCCTCCTTTACGGTCTCGGGCAATGCGACTTCGGTTTCCGCGTGTCCGCGCCCAGCGCGACCTCGGTCCTCGGCGCAGGCGTCACCGAAGCCGATCGCGCGCTCCTCGGCGCACCCGGAACCGACGCTTACTCGACCAACCGCGGCACCGACCTCTACGTCAGTGGTACCGCCACCAATGGTGCCGCCACCAAGACCTTCACGTGGTCATTTCGCCAGCGCGTCTCGTATTCACAATGCGTGGGTCCACCTCGACTCGCGGTCGGCAAAATCGACGCTCTCCCCGCCGATGCCGCCCGCGAAGGCGACGGAGGGCTCCCCGGCGCGCGCGGCTTCGATCTGAAGGGCCACGCCGCGCTCGCGACCGAGCTCACCGTCCACGGCGAAGCGCTGTTTCTCGATCGCGCCGATCCCGTGCGCGGCGTCCTTCGGTTCGATCCGATCGCACAGGCCGACGATGGTTTCGGCAATCACGACGGGGACGTCGCGCTCGCCGAACTCGGGCAAGAGCCGCTGCCCGCGGCGGAAACGAACGCGAACGGCGACTACACGGAACCCGGGGACGGCGGCATCGCGACGTGGAAGACGCTCGAAGACTTCGTCTATTTGGGGCTGGTGCCGATCGTCGTCAGGTTCGAAGATGGCGGCACCTGCGAGACGCGAGGGCGACGGTGAGTGCGGCGCGAAGTGCGAGCGTGGGTTTAAGGCACCGCGCAGTGCCCGCCCGTGCAGGCCATTCCCTGCCCGCAATTGGCGTTCGACGTGCAGGAGGGGCCGCCGCCGGAGCTCACGACGGTCAGGCCGTAGGTGGAAAAATGGCTAGTCGATCCATAGACGTGCGTCGCATCCGATGACGTGCTGATCGCCGTCCAGGCGCCGTTACTCAACGTCGCGACGCGCAGGTTGCTGAGCACGCCGAAGCTTGCCTGGTACGTGAACGCGAGCGTCACCTCGTGTGCGAACGTGGTGCCGGTCGGTCCGATCTCGTAAGCCGGCCCGACGTGACCTGCGGGCACGCCGATCGCGGGCTCGATCGTGACGTTCACCGAGCTCGAGAGCGCGCCGGCAGGGATATCCACCGTCAGCTCGCCGTCCGCCGACGGAAGGCCGCCGCCCCCCGCGCCGACGGTGACTCGCGTCACTTGCGCGTCGGGTGCAGCGTCCGTGGTGCTCGCGTCGGACGGCGTTCCCGACCCAGCGCCGCCGCCGGTCGACGCGTCCACGTCACTGGCGCCACCGGAGCCGCCGGTCGTTCCGCCGGCGTCAGTCGCCCCACCCGTAGCGGTACCTCCGCCACTCGACGTCGCGCCGCCGCTGCTCGACGTACCGCCGCTGGTACTCGTCGCGCCACCACTCGACGACGCGCCGCCGCTTCCGTTCGAGGACGCTCCCGTCGAGGCGTCGGCGGCAGCGCCGTTCGTCGAACTCGAACTGCACGCCGCGCCCAGGAGCAACGCCGCTCCGAAAATCGAGCCCATCGATAGCGCCGACCAACGCGGGGTTTGCTCACTCGCGTGCTTCATTGCCTGCCTCTTCTCTTCGATCTGTATGGCATGCAATTCGCCCGAACACAGCGGGCCCAGGGGCTTCAACCAGGGCCTTCGTGATCTATTTCGCAAGATCGTACAGGCCACGATCGCGATTGCCGAGGCTACCCCTTCGCGGGGTTCGGGATCTTCTTCAAGAGCGCGGCCAACGATTGTCGCTCCGAGCCGGAGAGGTTCGCGAAGACACGCTGCTCGTGGCGTTTCACGTGCGCGACAATGGAGCGCCGAGTCGCCGCGCCTTTCTTCGTCAATCGGAGCATCTTCTGCCGTCGGTCGACGTTCGAGCGGATGCGCCGGACGAGTCCGCGAGCTTCGAGTCGATTGAGCATGATCGCGAACGTCGATTTGTCGAGGTGAACGACCTCGCAGAGGCGTTGTTGCGTCATCTCGGGATTGGCGTCGACGAGGATCAGAATGGCGGCGGGGCCCGGGGTAATGCCCCGCGGAGCGTCGCTCAGAAAGTCTTCGTAGACGGCGAGCTGAGCCATCCGGAGCCTGAACCCGATGAGCGACGCGAGGACCCCCAGGTTCACGCGTTCGGCTCCGCTCGGCACTGATTTGGACAAGGTCCGCCGTAGAATGACCCAAACCGCCACCGGAAGATACCTATGAACGGAGGTTCGGGGCTGCGCGACGGCGAGAGAATGCTAGCGTCCGACGAATGATTGGTTTGCCAAACAAACTATTTGTCTATCCAGCTCTCGCATTGCTCCTCGGCTGCTCGTCGGGGAGTTCGGGCTCCTCGACGGGTCAAGGCGGCTCTCCGGGGGGTCAGGCCGAAGGCGGCCTCACCGGAGTCGGCGGAAGCTCGGGCAATTCGGGTGCGACCGCAGAGGAAGGTGGGTCTGGCGCCGGCGGCAGCACTTTCGGCGGCGCGGGCGGTGTCAACGCCGCCGGAGGCACCGATGGACTGGGCGGCGGAATCGGCGCAGGGGGGCTGACGGGCTCGGGCGGCCTGACCGGTTCCGGCGGCACGAATGGCACGAGTGGCGCCGGCGGCAGCAGCGGCGAACCG
>DATBBD010000821.1:0-6056 GCA_036271175.1 Polyangiaceae bacterium
TCCCGCGTCCCCGAGGTACCGCTCCGCCAGGCAAGTCGCGACCGACGACGGACTCGCGGTCACGTCCCCTCGCAGACGGAGCGTCCGATCGGCGACGTCGTACTCGACGCTGATCGCTCCGCTCGCGCCTCCGAGACAGAGGAGCTTCGCTATAAGACTGCTGTCGAGCGAGACGGCAGCGCTCGCGTAGCTGTGGTCGACGAACCTCGCCACTCCTCGGAATGCTTGATTCAGGACGATGACGTCTCCGCGCACCTCCCAAGCTTCCAGTGGATTGGTGCTTGCTCGGGTCACCTTCCCCGCGATGTAGAGAGGAATGATCTTTTCGGGAAACCCCAGCGTCACGAGCGCTCGAGGTGTCCAGAACACCCCAGGGTTGATCTCGACGCTATCGGTGGTCGTGGGCGCAGGGGCTGCCCCTTCGTCGGTCGAGCCGTTGCTGTCCGCGGCATTCGACTCGTCGTCACCCGAAGCGGCCTCACCGTCAGGCGCCGGCTGCGGGTCGCTGGGTGGTGGCGGAGGAGCGACCGGAGGCGACGGACCCGCCGTCGGCGGTGGCACGTACCAATATGGAGTGGCGGCCGCGCGCGCCGCGGGTGGCCACGGCGATCCCCGCGCTTCTTCGGCCGCGCTCCGAGCGTCAACCGTCCGGTGTCCGCATCCCGAGATGCAGAGAACGACGCAAACGAAGAAGATCCACTCGCCTCGCTTTGAACGTGAGCTTGAGCGCATGCGAACCCCACCCTTCCCCGCCGGACTCCACGCGACGGGCGGACCCAGCACTGACCGCGGTCGCCACGATGCTCGCTGCAGCGCCGACGAAACCCTTTCACTCCCGAATCAGACGGCTCGCATCCTGAATACTCCCGCTGAACGCGTTCCATCAACCGCGTCGATCCGCGACCGAGCTGATTTGAGCAACCGTGCACTGTCGGGTTTCGCGAACCGAATGACTAGCGCGAGCGCAACACCGCTCCGGCGAAACGGATCGACCGTGCTAAGGCATGCCCGCTGGCTGACCCCAAAGCACACCGACCTCGAGCTCGATGGCGTCGAACGGTGCGGCTCGCACACCGCGGTCGCCGCGGAACGTCTCGAGGAGCACCCAACGCTGATTTTCCAAAGCGTAGGTCTCCGATGTCTGAACGGTCGGCTCGACGATCCAGGCAAATTTAACACCGGCACGCGCGTACACCGGCATCTTGTCCGCGCGATCGAATGCCGCCGTTGCAGGCGACGCTACTTCGCACACCCAGTCCGGGACGGTCTCGAACCAAGCCGTGACGGGCAATTCCGGCATGCGTTCCACGCGCCACCCAACAACATCCGGAACCAGCACCTCGGCACCCAACAGGTGCAACTCGGGCTCGTCGAGAATCACCCATCCGCCGGGCCCACCGCGGCCCCGACGGAATGGCGACCACAGCTCGCCTCCGAGCGCCGAAGCCGCCGTCGCGTGGAACGGCCCCGGTCGCGGACTCGTCACCAACTTGCCGTCGACGAGCTCGGCAACGAGCCCGTCGGGAGCGGCAAGGACGTCGGCGTACGTCGCGCGCTGCTTCGCCGGAACGGACATGGTCTGCATGCTAGCATGGTGAACGGGCTCACTCGGGGCGGTGAGCCGCGACGCCACGCGCCGCGCGCTCGGCGTCGCCCTCATATCGGCCAATGATCTTCCGAGTTGCGTCTCCTCGCGCGCCAACCCGGAAAAGCCTTGCCGGTAAGGAGGGATCGTCTGCGGCGAATGGTTCGTCCTTGCCCGCAAGGAGGGATCGTCTGACGCGAATGGTTCGTCCTTGCCCGCAAGGACTCATCGTCGTCCGACAACGACGGGAGGCAGCCACGAAGGACGAGTCGTTCACGCCGAACTGAGCGAGCCTTGCCGGCAAGCGCGGATCGTTCACGCCGAACTGAGCAAGCCTTGCCGGCAAGGAAGTGTCGTTCTCGACGAACGACGGGGAGCAGCCAGCAAGGAAACGTCGTTCATGGGCAATGGTCAGGGCTTGCCCGCAAGGATGTTCATTTGCCACGAGGTTTGATCCAGTTACCTGGGGGACTGACCAGTGGCTGGACGCCGGCGACGTCGCTCGCGGTGCGCTAGCGGTGCCGACTCGGTGTCCGTCGCGCTTTCAGCATCGAACAGGCCAAGCATCGCCCTCCGCGCGTGTTCCACGCGCATGGCAACCCACGAGCGAGCCGACCGAAGCGGCGACTCCTGAACTTCACGTCGACGTGCGCCCGAACGGAAATTTCGAGCTCGAATGGCGACGCGGAGCTCTCGTGCTCACGCATGACGAGGTGCCTCGAGCATCGTCCCCGAGCTCCGTCGTTCCCCGTTACCCGGAGCTCTCTCGCGCGGTGACCGAGTCCTGGAAACGTCACGGTTACCATCGTTCCTCGACGGACGACCGTCGCGATCGCGCGGTCCTTCACGTGGGCAACGCACTCCCGTTCGACGAAATCGTCGCCACGATGGACGCGATCGCCGCGACGTCACGACCGATGGGGGCGAGCTCCGACGTGGCCGCCTTCGACGTTACGTTCGCCGCAGACTGAACTGGCTGAGGGGCGGTCGTCGCGTAGCCTAAAGCGTCCGCAAGAACGCGACGAGCTCGGCGCGCTCTTCCGCCGATCGCTCGAGCCCGAACGGATGACCGTGAACGGGCCCAGCGCCGAGCCGGCCTCCGGTGTAGTTCGCCTCTTGTCGCGCGGGATCGAAGAACGACGCGAGGTCCGTCACGGAACCGTCGTGAAGCAGGGGGCCGCGCGTCGAGACGCCGTGGAGTGACGGCACGCGGTAAAAGCCGGTGCCGCGTTCCGGTGAGTTGCCGACGACGGGATCGGTGAGAACGACGTCGAGGGCTACCGGGGAACCGGAGTATTCGGGACGGGTGTGGCAGCTGGAGCACGTCGCATCGAAGACTTGCTCCCCGGCGAGCGCGTCGGCGCTCGGGGCGCCGCCCGCGGGCAACGACGAAGACAGCCTCCACACGTAGGCGGCGAGGGCGAGCGCGACTTGTCGCGGCGGACGCAACACGTCGTTTTGCGAGGTGATGATGAGTGTCTCGATGCGGATCGCGAGCGTGACGACATCGTTCTGTTCGACGGTCGCGTCGGCTTGCAAATAGGGCTCGTCGCGAACGGCGCGAAGATCGGGGAACTTCACGGGCTCCGTACCCGTCGTGCTCGACACGTCGAGGCGGCCTGGGCCCCAGGTGCGCGCCGCGGTCGCGAAAGCGTTCGACGACGTTCCCGTCGCGTCCGCGAGCAACGCGCCGAGATCGAGTGCGGTGTTCGGAAGGCCGGTCGCGATGGTTTCGCCGTCCTGTCGCGCGTGACACGTCGCGCACGTCATCGCGAACGCCGCGGAACCGTCGGCCATTTCGGCGCGCACGATGCCGCCGGCGCCGTCGTTCGCGCTCTGCCAGAAGCCGTAGTGCGTTGCGCGAGCTCGCGACGCGAGGCCGTACGCGGCGCTGCCGAGCATCTGGACGGGATAACTCGCGAACGCTTGCGCACCGAGTGCGACGAGCGCGGCGACGGAGCCGCGCGTCGCGTCGGGGGTCACGACGAGCGCCGCCGCGCTCGCCGGAAGCGTCGCGTTCGCGTCCACTCCGGCGTCGAGCTCCGCGTTCTCGACGCGCGCGACGCGTGGGTTCCATTCCGGGAGCGCGTCCCAGTTGCCGGCCGTGTCGGTGCCGTAGTTCGCGAGGCGGAGCGCCGAGTAGCCGTTCTTCGGATTGAGGAGCGACGCCGCGAGCTCACTCCGCCGGAAGCTCGCGTCGTTCAGATAACGAGCGGCGTCCCCGCAGAGCCCGTCCGTCAGCGTCCGTGGATCGCAGCCACTCGACGAGCTCGGTGAAGAGCACGCGAGGGCGAGAACCACGGCGAAGAGTGGCGCGCCGCGGACCCCATTCATCCCGCGCAAAAGCTGTAGCCGCATGCCCAGTGACCGACTGTGGAATCGTATGCGCAATAGCCACTCGGAGAGTTGGTCGTTTGCGCTGCACAATCCGAATCGTTTTCGCACGTGTCGTCGCACGTGTGGCAATAGAAGCCCGCCGTGCCGTAGAACGACCCGCAATCGGAGCTCACCGTTGGCGAGCAATAGCCGCTGCCGCAATCGGCGTCGGTGCGACAGTTGCTCGGAATGCAGACGTTTCCTTCCGAGACCCCCGCCCACGCACGCACGGTACCCGCGCACGCGCAGGTCGCATCGCTCGCGCAATCCGCGTTCGTAGTGCATCCCTTTCCACAGGGTTGATTGAAGACGCCGGCGTCGCAGCTCGGTAGCATTTGTGGCGGACAGGCGTCGGCCGTTGCACGGTGATTGCTCGGGGGCGAAAACTTCGAAGCGGCGCACGTGGTCGCTCCACCCGAACCGCCGGTGCCCGGTGCACCGCCAGCGGGATACCCTCCAGAAGCGACGCTTCCACCAGCTGCCGTCGTTCCGCCCGTCGCGATCGCGCCGCCCGACGCCGTCGTTCCGCCCGTCGCGATCGCGCCGCCCGTCGCAGGGCCACCTCCTGCGCCGCTCCCGCCCGCGTCGGGATCGTCGAGGTGTTGGCCGCCGGATGACGTCGTCGTACCGCCACAAGCGACGGCGACTCCGATCGCCGAGATGACCAGGACCAGAGAAGCCGCCCGCGACGCCACTACACTCCGCATTGTAAGGACCAGGAGCAAGGGGTGTGCCTCCCGGGCGCCTCCGATTTTACCCCATTTCCAGGGCGAGTGTGCCAGCCGAAGTGTGCCAGGGACTCGCGAATCGGACGCGCTCTGCGCGGTCACCCGGCTGCGCGGCGACGCGACCGCCGCCGGAGCGCCCACGACAAGCCGACGATGGAGGACACGAGACCACTCATCGTGCGCGCGCCACCGCTCGCGTCGTTCGCGTCCACGTGACATCCGCAACCGCTGCTCTTTGCGGAGCGCGCGCCGGGACTCGGCTCGGAGCCTGAAGTGCCGGACGCGTTCCCACCGGATGCGGTGCCACTCGCACCCACAGGTGACGATCCGCCGGCACCGCTGGGCGACGCGCCGCCTCGACCCGTCGGCGACGAACCTCCGCGCGACGAACCGCCACTCGCGAAGCCGCCTCCGTCTTCCGTTGTTCCGCCTGCAGAATTGGGGGCACCGGAATCGGGCGAGGTCGTCGGTGTGGGGGGTTCGACGACGCCGTTCGTGCCGGCTTCGCCGATGAGCACCGTCGTGTTCGCAGCGACGCCGTTTTTGCGGACGACGGTGCCGGACGGCGTGAACGTGACGGTCACGTCGACGGTCGCGCGACTCCCGAGGCCGTAGTGGCGTTCGAGCGCGTCGAAGGCGTAGTAGTTCTGCTGCGCTTGCTTGGAAAAGCCGCTCACCTCTTCGAACCAGAGCAAGTGATCGGTGCCGGCTTCGTACACGCGGATCTTCGAGCTGATGCCGGCGCGGTTCCCGGGAAGACCTCGGGGACGAATGTTCACCCAGTTCTGCGCCGGCAAATCGTTGCGATAGAGCGCGATCTGTCGATCCGGATCGCCCGCGGTGTAGCCCATCAAGTCGAGGTCGCCGTCGCCGTCGATGTCACCGAAGGCGAAGCCGCTATCGACGCTCCCTTCGGCGATGTTCGTGATCTTTCCCCAAGCGTCGTTTTGGTAAACGAAATGGCCGCCGCCGGTGCCACGGAGCACGTGGAAGAAGTAGCGCCCGTCGATGAGAATGTCGGCGATGCCGTCGTTGTCGAGATCGGTGACCGTGCCGAGGCCCCAGAGCGCGTACTCGGCAGTGCCAGTGACGCCGGTGACGGCGTTCGGCATCGCGCTGAACGAGCCATGGCCGTCGTTCAGGTAAATCACCTCGGGAAACGTGAGATTGTCGAGGCCGATCAGGTCGACGTCGCCGTCCTGGTCGACGTCGCCGATGCCCAGGATCGCCAAGTGGTCCGCGGGGAGCCCGACCTCGGTCGTTTTTTCGACGAGGTTCCCGTTCCCGTCGTTGATGAGGATGCGCGCACGGCCGTAGTCGTTGCCGTCGGGCGACGAATAGCCGCCCCAGTTGACGATCATGTCTTC
>DATBBD010000822.1:0-8190 GCA_036271175.1 Polyangiaceae bacterium
AACATCAGCGAAAAGAGCTGTGTCGTTTCACGACGGTCGGCTCGGTCGACGACGGAAAATCGACGCTCATCGGCCGCCTCTTGTACGACGCGCACGGCCTCTACGAGGACCAGCTCCGCGCCGTCGAGCGAGCGTCGAGTCAGAAGAGCGACGCGATCGATCTGTCGCTCGTCACCGACGGGCTCAAGGCCGAACGCGAGCAAGGAATCACGATCGACGTCGCGTATCGGTATTTCTCGACCGAGCGACGGAAATTCATCATCGCCGATACGCCGGGCCACGTGCAGTACACGCGCAACATGGCGACCGGTGCCTCGACGGCCGATGTCGCGATCATCCTCATCGACGCGCGGCACGGCGTCTTGTCGCAATCGCGACGGCACGCCTACATCGCGTCGCTGCTCGGTATTCCGCACCTCGCGGTGTGCGTGAACAAGATGGATCTCCGCGGCTACGACCGCGGCGTTTTCGATCAGATCTGCGGCGTGTTCTCCGACTTCGCGAAGCGGCTCCAATTCAAGGACGTCACGTACATTCCGATCAGCGCGCTCCGCGGCGACAACATCGTGCACGCGAGCGACGCGACGCCCTGGTACGAAGGCCCGACGTTGCTGTCGCACCTCGAGACGGTGCCCATCGCGCTCGACAGAAACCTCGGCGATTTTCGATTTCCGGTTCAATACGTCATTCGCCCGAACCTCGATTACCGGGGATTTTCCGGCCAAATTTCGTCCGGCGTCGTGAAACCCGGTGACCCGATCCTGGTCTTGCCGTCGCGCAAGACGACCCGGGTTCGCGCCATCGACGTCTTCGAGCGCGAGCTCGAGAGCGCCTATGCGCCGATGAGCGTCACGATCCGTCTCGAGGACGAGGTCGACGTGAGCCGCGGCGACATGCTCGTCCACCCCGAGAACGCCGCGACCGTCGGCGATCGCTTCGAGGCGATGCTGGTCTGGATGAACGAGCGCCCGCTCGACACCGGCAAGAGCTACCTCTTGAAGCAGACGACGCGCGTCGTGCGCGCGGAAGTCGAGGCCATCGTCGCGCAAACCGACGTCGAGACGCTGGACGAAATACCCGCGCAGGGGCTCGGCCTGAATGACATCGGGCGCGTGCGCGTGCACTGCCACCGGCCCATCTTTTTCGACCCATACGGGGAGAATCGCAACACCGGCGCGTTCATCCTCATCGACTCGCTCTCCAACAACACCGTCGCCGCGGGCATGATCAGCGCCAGCGCGACACGAAGCCTCAGGTCTGCAGAGGTCGCCGGCGAGAAGAGCCAGGTGAGCACGACCGAACGGCGCGACCGGCTCGGACAATCCGGCGTGGTCGTTCACCTGTCGCGGAGCGCCGGGCCCGAGGTGGCTTACGCGCTCGAGCGCCGTCTTTTCGACGTCGGCCGTGTCGCGTTGGTCGTCGAGCGCGCGTCGCTCACCGACGAGGTCGCCCTCGAAATTGCTCGACGCGCCGCCGCCGCGGGACTCGTCGCGATCCTGCCCTCCGAGGCGACTGAGGCGGCTTCCGCGTCCTCGGCGACCGGCGCGGTCGCCGCAATCGTCGCTGTCACGTTAACGGATTCTTCACGGAAACCCGCGGCCGGTGCGCCCGCGGCCGACCACTTCGATGTCGCCCCAAGCAGCGGCCCGGAGGACGCGGCGGAAGCCATCGTTCGCGAGCTCGAAACGCGAGGCATTTTCGCCTGACTCCGCTCACCCGATGGGGACAAAAGCCAGCGGACGGTCAACTCCCTTGAGAACCGCTGTAAATCGCTTGTTCCCCCGCCCGCCGGTGTGAGACGTTCCGAGCATCCAAAACGGAGGAATCATCCGGTGACCAAGGTCAGACTTATTTTGTGTGCGCTCGTCGCCTTCTCGGTGGTCGGTTGCGGCTACTCCGAGGACGAGTGGAAAGCTCAGCTCGACAAGTACAGCCAGCTGAAGTCTCAAGACGACCAGAAGCAGCAAGATCTCGACGCGGCCAAGCAGCGCGTCGCCGATCTGACGGCGAAGCTCCAGGCGATGGGCGTCAACGTCGAGCAGCTCTCGACGGAGAAGCAGCGCCTCTCGGCGAGCCTCGACGAGACGCAGCGCGCTCTCGAAGAATACAAGGCGCGTGCGGCGCAGCTCGAGCAGATCAAGCAACGCTTCGAGCAACTCCGCGACAAGCTCCAGAAGCTCACCGCCCTCGGTCTCAAGGTCTCGATCCGTCACAACCGGATGGTGATCTCGCTGCCGGGTGACGTGCTCTTCTCCTCGGGCGAGGACAAGCTTCGCGACGAGGGTAAGCAAGTGGTCGCGGCCGTCGCCGACGTCATCAAGAAGGATGCGGCGCTCTCGGCACGTTACTTCCAGATCGCGGGGCACACCGACAACAAGCCGCTCTCCGGTGGTCCGTTCAAGGACAACTGGGGACTCTCCGCGATGCGCGCGCGCAGCGTGCTCGTGTTCATGATCGGACCCCCGGACTCGAAGGGCGTCGGAGGCGGTCTAGACCCCATGAAGCTGCATTGCGCCGGCTACGGCGACACCGACCCGATCGCCGACAACACGACCGACCCTGGTCGTCAGCAGAATCGTCGCGTCGAGCTCGTGCTGATGCCGGACGTCAGCGAAATGCTCGACCTGAAGTCCCTGATCTGACCCTGACCGGGTCCGTCCCATCGCGGCCTTCGGGTGCTCCCCGACGGCCGCGATGCGTCGTTACTCGGGAGTCCGCGTGGTGACCTTCCAAATCAAGGTCTCGCGGATGAGGTGCACGCGGTATTTCTTGGTGGCTCCCTTGAACCGGGTGGTCACGTCGGCGTCCGCGGTGTTGCCGTCGCTCCGCATCACGGCCGCCTCGGTGAGGAGCCCCGCGGAAGCTTCGCGGTCGCGCGCACACTCGTTGGCGTGCGCCCGGCAATTCGCCTGCGCCGTCTGAAGCTCGACGGCCGCGTCGCCGGCGGCGAGCTCGAGCGCGCCGTCGTAGTCGTGGCTGTCCCACCGCTGGATGGCCTCGATCGCCGCGTCCTTCGGCGTCCCGGCGAGCTTGTCCGTAGAGAGCTTCGGCGGCGAGCGACTTTCCGGCGGGTGCATGTTGCACGCGAACCGCGCCGAGCCCCACGACAGAAAGGTGACCGCGAACACGACGAACAGCGGGATCAACGTGTTCCGGCTCGGTGAATCGAGTTGCTCCTCGGTGAGCGGGGGAAGCGTGCGCTTTCGCTCCTCTGTCTCTGTCCGCGTCGCCATCGGCGCCGGCGTCGGCTCCGCCTTCGTTTCCTCGCTGCTCGTGGCCGGGTCCGCCATGGGGCGGGAGCATCCCCGAGCCCGGGGCGGTCGCGCAAGCCCTGTTCGCGCCGTCGAGTCCGATGTGGTCCGACTGCCCGGCGAGTACACTGCGGAGTGGTGAGCACGTCGCTGTCCGAATCGCTCAGCGTCCGCGATACTGCGGCGCGCCATCGCACGGCCGCGGTACTCGCGCTGTCGTCGCGCGCCGTGCTCGCGGGTTGGGCGTCGCGGATGGGGCGCTTTTACGCGTGGGCGACGGCGCTCGGGCACGCGCTCGTCGCTGGTTATCTCTCGCTTCACGGCGACGCCGCGGGCGTGCTCGCGATCGTCGTGCGCGGGCTGGCTTGGGTCTCCTGGGCGGCCGGCGCCGTCGCGTGGTCCGCCGCGCGCGACGTGGACGAAGAGGAGCGGAAGAGCGGCGTCCAGGGGCTCGAAGCGGCGCGCGGCATCGGTCCGCGCGCGCGCCGGGCCGCGTCGTCGCTCGCGACGATCGCGGTGGTCGCGCGCACCGTCGCATTCCCCGGGCTCGCGATGGCCGTCGTCACGCTCGCTTTTCTCCACTCGGTGCGGCTCGCGCTCGCGTTCGTGCCGGTCGCGTTCGGTATCGCGCTCTACGCGCTCGTCTTCGGAGCAGTCTTCGGCGGCCTCGCTCGCTTGTCGGCGCGGCTCAGCCCGCGGCAAGGTCGCGCGGTGTTTGCGGCTCTGGTGTTCTTTCCCTACGCGATGAGCGAAGTGTTTCCCGGCGCGCCGAACGTCATCTCGGCGTTTTCGTGGCTGATCGAGCGCGTCGCCGATCTCGGGAACCTCGTGGGATGAGTCGCCTCGAGCTCAAAGGAACGACGGGCCGCGCGCTCGCGCGCACCGAGCTCGTGCTCGACGCCGGGAGCCACGTCGTGCTCGCCGAGACCTCGGACGGCGCCGACGAGCTCGTCGCGCTGATTTCCGGCGCGATTCGCCCGCGACGCGGCGTGGTCCTGCTCGACGGAGAAGAGCCGTATCGCAGCGAGGCGACGCGCGCATCGCTCCGCAGCCTTCGTGAACGCGAAGCCTTGCCGTTCGGGCGTACCGTCGAGGTAGCGATGGACCGCGCGCTGTCCATTCGCGGGAGCGCGCGTTCGGCGAGCGACGTGCTGGGCGATTTCGGCCTTTCGAACTGGGGAAAGCGCCCGACGGCGTCGCTGTCCGCCGAAGAGGCGCGCACCGTCGCGCTCGCCCTCGCGCTCGGCGGAGAAGCAGCGGCGCTGCTCGCGCTGTTCGAACCGCTCGCGACCGGCCTTCCGAGCGATCGCGTCGCGACGGAGATCGCGTCGCGGGCTCGCGCGGGCGCCGTCGTCGTGTCGGTGACGGCGAGCGTGCGCGACGCGGTGACGCTCGGCGGACGCGCGCTCGTCATGGATCGCGGGCGCATCGTGCGCGACGTCGCGCTCCTCGCCGACGAATGGGTTCCGGGTTCGCCGCTCGAGGTGCTCGTCGCGGTCGATGACCCACGCCGGCTCGCGGCGGCGCTCGCTGCCGATACCGACGTGTCTGCGACGTCCTTCGACGTCGAGATTGCCCCCCAAGAAATAGTCGTACGCGGGGCGGATCCATCGCGCCTCGCTCTCTCCGTGCAGCGCGCCGCGGTCGCGTCCGGAGCGCGCATCACGTCGATGACGAGGCGCATCCCGACGATGGCCGTCGTCCGCGCGGCGAGCGACGCCGTGATGCGCGCCGCTTACGAGCGTGCCTATCGCGCGAGCGCCGCGTTGCCTGCGCCGGCACGAGCGGCCGCGCCCGCGCCGTTGCTCGACCTGCCCGCGCCGCCCGCAACGAACCCACCCGAAGGGGGCGCCACGTGAACGCGTTCACGCTCGGCGTCGGTGCCGCGGATTCGCGGCTCGGCACGCGTTTCATGCTCGGCGTGTCGGCGCTGCTCGCGTCGTTCGTCGTGCTCGTCGCGCTCGTCGAAAAGCAAGCGGCGCCCTTCGGCGCCGTCGACGCGACGCTCGCGTTCGCCGTGTTCGGTTGGGGCATTCCGGTCGTCGCGTACTCGGCGGTCGCGCGCGCGTCCGAATACGGTCGTCTCGACGACGCGATCGCGACGCTCTCGAGGCACGGCGCGAATCGCCGCGCGGCCGTGCTCGGTGTCTCGTTCGGCGCGATGCTGCGCGTCGCGGTGCTCGGAGCCGTCGCCGCCGCGGTCGCCGTGCTCGTCGCCGCGGGCCACGCCTCGCCGGCGGTCATTCGCGATGCCGCGACGAGCGCGTGGATCGGTGCGCTCGGCGGCGCCGTCTACGTGTTCTGGTTTTCGCTCGGTTCGCTCTTCGGGAAGCTGGGCCGAGGCCGGTTCGTCCTGTTCGTCCTCGACGCCGTCTTCGGGAGCGCGACCACCTTGCTCGCCGCGCCGTGGCCGCGGGCGCATCTCCGGAGCCTGCTCGGCGGCGACGCGGTGCTCGGCATGCCGGAGTGGCAAAGCACCGCGGCACTGTATTTTCTCGTCGCGGCGTGCCTCGTCATCGGCGCCATCCGGGTGCCCAAGTGACGCCGCCGCGCTGTCCTGCCGACCGGTTTTCGCTTCAGCGCGCGAGAGTCGCCGAGTAGTCTGGAAGGTGCCGTGCGCGGCGTTACTTATCAGTTCCCGACGTTCCGGGCTCTGTCGCTCCAGCTCGAAGCGGGCGGCGATGAACAGGACCTCGAGCTTCCGCCGTTCGTGGCCGCCGAAGAGGACGGCGAATGGGTGCTGTCGAAATTCGTCGTCGGCGACGATTCGGCGTCGATCCCGGCGTGCATCGTGGACCGCGGCTACGGGGCGCGCCTCGCCTTCGAAGATCGCGACTGGCAACGGCTCTGGCACTTCGCGAACTCGAAGGATCGACCGAGCTTCATGCCGTCGAGTTTGCCGCCGCCGTTACCGGAAGCGACCGCGGCGGCCCAGCCGCGCATTCTCCTCATCGGGTGCGATCCGGAGTCCGAGCGTCTGCTCGCGGCGTTGCTCGGCAAAGCCGGCTACGCGACGGCGTTCATCGCGAGCGCGGAAGACGCCGCGGTGCGCTTTCGCGACATGCCGATCGATCTCGTCGTCTCGGAGTGGGCGCTTCCGGGGATGAGCGGACTCGACCTGTGCCGTCGCACGCGGCGCGACGCGACGCTCTCGCGAATCCCCATCCTGTTTTTGACGGCGCGCGCGTCGTCCGCCGACGTCGTTGCGGCCTTCGAAGCCGGCGCGGACGACTACGTCACGAAGCCGTTCGTCGCGTCCGAGCTCACGGCGCGGGTATTCGCGCTGATCCGGCGTTCGCGCATGATGCCGCACGTCGCGCGCTCGCGCTGAACCGCGAGGCTCACTGTTCGCGAAAGGCTTCGGCCGGCCGCAAGCGCGCGGCGTACATCGCGGGCCACAGCGTCGCCGCGAGGCACACCGCGACGGCGAACACGCCGGTGAGGAAGAACTCGACGGGCCGCACGTGCACCGGAAGCTTCGAGATGAAGTACACCTTCGGGTCGAGTGGGAACCCGTAGATGAGGATCCACTTGCAGACCGCATACCCGGTCGCGAGCCCCGTCGTTGCGCCGACTAGGCCCATGATCAGGCCCTGGTACAAGAAGGACCGAAGGAGCGCCCAGTTCGTCGCGCCCATCGCCTTCAACACGGCGATCTCGCGCTTCTTGTCGAGCACGACCATGATCAACGTGGCGATCACCGCGAACGCGGCGACCACCATGATGAGTCCGATGACGAGGCTCATCAGGATCTGTTGGATCCGGAGCGCCGTGAAGAGCCCGTGGTTCAGCTGCTCCCAGTCGAGCACGTGGTAGATGGCGTTGTTCAGCTTGTCGGAGACGAGCCCCGCGATGCGGCGCGCGCCGTCGATGTCGTCGACCTTCATTTCGACGCCGGTCACCGTGTCGCCGCCGTCGTAGAACGTCTGAGACTCGTAGAGATCCGTATAGACGAGCTTCGAGTCGTACTGGTCGAAACCGGCCTCGAAAATGCCGGTCACGCGGAACTGCTTGGCGACCGGCGGGCGCATTTCGCCGCCCGAAAACGCGAACCCGATCGTCGGGGACGTCACCTGGATGCAATCGCCGAGCTTCACGCCGAGCGTCTGCTTCAACGTCACCCCGACGATGATGCCGGGGAGCGCCGCGGTGACCTTCGGATCCTTGCAGGGATCGGGGTCGAGGTCTTCGGGGATCGCGTCGTCGCTCGGGAGCACGCTCGTATAGCCGCCGGTCGGCGTCACGGCTCCCACCGGAGCGTCCGGCTTCACCTGCTTGGGATCGAACCCGTCCGCGTCGGTGCCGGCGGAGGCCGCCGCAGCTTCGGCTGCGTCGCGGTTATTTCCGTCTCCTTTGTCGGATCGCGCTTTTTGCTTCGCTTCTTTTTCGAGCCGCGCCTTGTGCTTCTCGAGCAGCTCTTCGATGGCGCGGTCGAGATCGTCGTCGTTCGCCGGCGCGTCCGCGGAGCCCGCGGCGGACGGTGGTTTGAGCGCGGAGAGGTGCGGCAGATCGAGATCGGGGCTCAAACGATGACGCTCCGGCGGTTTCGCTCCCGGGAGCCGGAGTCCGGCGAGCGAACCTTCCACGAGCTGATGCGGCAGATCGAGCACTTGCCCCAGTCGATCGGGATCCACGCCCTTCAGGAGCACGCCGGTCGCCGTGCGATCGCCGTGGGTGAGCATCATCGGGTTGATGACGAACGGAGCGATCCCGATGACGCCGGGGACGCTCTCCATCTTCTTCATCACCTCGCGGTACTCGGGAAAGTCGCTCGAGTACTTGAGGACCAGGACGTGCGCGTTCACGCCGAGAACCTTTTCGCGAAACTGCGCGCGGAACCCTTCGGTGACGCTGAGTACCGTCGAGAGCGCCGTCGTGCCGAGCGCGATCCCGATGATCGCGAACGCGGTGCCCACGGAAATGAAGGCGCGCTTGCGCG
>DATBBD010000823.1:0-15021 GCA_036271175.1 Polyangiaceae bacterium
CTTCGACCGGGCGTGATGTTCATGTTCTTCGCCGAGATCCCGGCGCCCTTCTTCGCGCTGTTTCCCGGCTGGTTGAGCCTCGTGTGCGCGGCGGCGACGGTCTTCCTGATGATCGGGATCCAGGCGATGGGGAGCTTCGGCTACTTCAGCCTCCTCACGATCGTCGATTGTCTGCCGCTCCTCGACAACGTGACGCCCCACGCGCTGCACGTGTCGGAGATGTTCTCGGCGGGCGCGCCAATCTTCACGAACGCGTTCGTCGTGCTCCATACGGTGGCGGCGCTGTTTGCGTTCCCGTTCAACAGTTGGATCGGCCAGAGCTGGCACCTGTGGGCGTTCTGGTACCGTCTGAAGTGGCCCCTCCAGCTCCCGTTCCACTTCTTGCGCTTCGCGCACCCGTTCCGCTGGGTGCACCCTTACGGCGTGTTTCCTCCGAACAACCAGCCCGGAGTGAAGGTGACGTTGGTCGTCGAGGCGACGTGGGACCGTGAGCACTGGGAAGAGCTCGAGCTCGCCTATTCGCCGTCGAAACCGACGTCACCGCCGCGATTCGTCGCGCCGCACCATCCGCGCGGCGATCAAGCCGTCATCTACGACACCTTCGGCCTGAACCCGCAGAGCCTGATCAGCAGCTTGCTCGGACCGTGGGATCCGTATCCGTTCGGCGCGAAGAGCGCGGCCGTGGGCTTCGTGCAGCGCCTCATGGAGGGCAAAACGCTCGGCTTCGTGAGCGACGCGTCGTTCAAGGCGCACGGCGGTCCGCCGGTGTTGGCCCGCCTCACCACCGTCATGCTCGAGCCGGTGAGCCTCGCCGAACATCGCGCGACGGGTAAGTGGTGGAAGCGGACGTACATCGGCCCGCACACGCCGCCGAACGAGTTCGATCCGCACTTCTGGGAGGACTATCTCCCCGATCCGGAGATGTGGCACTACGACGCCATTTTTTGGCGGCGTCGGTCGCGCCTTCGACCGATGCTCGAGCGCGCCGCGACGGGCACCGAAGATCCTCTGGCCCTCGCGCTGGTCGATCTGGACGGGGTGACCGCTGAAGACGTGGAACGGTTTTGGACCGAGTTCGTCCCGATCATCGGCGGGCCGCACCGCGCCGACTTCGACACGTTGCCGGAGGTCGTGAACGATTTTCGCGCGCGCTTCGACCGCGTCGAGCAACGCAAATTCCAACGATTGCTCGGGCGCTATTGCATGGTGCTCGCCGCTCGTTTCGAACCGCTCTACCTCGGGCGCGGCCTGAAGCCGCCGCTCCAGGCGAAGACGTATTTCCATCTGTGGATGCTCGCGTCGCAGCTCGTCGGGGACGGCAAAGAGGCGTATCTCGCCGTCTACCGCGACCCGTTGTCGGCGAACGAGCATCTGCCGAAGATGACGACGCAAACCGGGCTCTACGCGCTCACCGTGTTCCGCTTCGAACAAACGACGTTCGAAGCGCAGAAGCTGCGCCTGCTCCTCGCCGTTCTCTATCCGCACGACGAGAAGGTGAAGATGGCAAAGGCGCGAATGGAAAACATCAGCAGCACCGAGCTGCTATTCATCCGAATCGCCATCGCTCTGTCGGCGTTCTTCGACGTTACTCCGGCGATTCGCGACAACTTCAAGGGGCCGCGCTTCGACCGCGGGTATCCCGAACTGTACCCGAAATTTCACGAGTTCGAGTCCGGCGAGGTCAAGGTTCGTGCCTATGCGGATCCGCCCGAAGGTGTGCCAATTCCGCTCGGAAGCACGAACGCCGGCGAGGCGAGTGAATGAGGCGAGCGGGGCAGCGGGGCGAGCGAAAGAAATCGACGTGCCATTCGGGGTGGCAGCGGGGCGACGCGGGGGCTAAGTAGTTTGTGAACGTCGCGTCACGAGCTCCGTCGGCGCGGGTTCCCCGAGGTGGATATGGCGAGCACTCCGAAGAAGCCCAAGCCCAGCGACAAAGTCGCTGCGAAAACCGCGAAGGTCGCTCCTGTTCGGCGACGCGACGGGTCGGGGCACATCGATCCCGAGCACGCGAAGCGGCTGCTCGCGCTCGCCGGCGAGCACGACGCACCCGAGAAGGATCGCAGCTTTTTCTCCAAGCCCCGCTCGGGCGACACTCTCGCGGAGGAGGCCGGCGAAGAAGCAGTGCTCGCCATGACCACCGGCGAGGACGAGTTTCCGGAGGATCGCGACGCCACCGTGGAAGAGGAGTCGGGGGGACCGTTCGTCGAGACGACCGGCGCCGAAGAGTATGCGCGGGGAACCGATGAATCGAACATTCGCGGCGCAACCCGCGAGCCGTTCCCGCGAACTTCCGGCGGCGACGACTAGGACGGAAGCTATCTCAGAAACCGTAGCGAGCACGCCGTCACGATGCTTAGGAAGGCCGACGCAGGCATACGCTGGTATTTCGAGGAGGCCGACCGAAGCAGCGGGGGGCTCAGTAGGTTTATGAGATAGCTTCGATGCCAGGCCCCGTGGTCATCGTGGGTGCGGGGTCGAGCGGCGCCGTGCTCGCGCGTCGCTTGACCGAGCGAAGTGATCGCGAAGTCGTTCTCGTCGAGGCGGGGCCGGACTATTTGCCGGCGGAGTTGCCGAGCGATCTCGCGGACGGAACGCGGAACTCGATGACGGCGCACGACTGGGGTTATCGGCACAAGCCGAGCTCCGCCGCGTTCGTCTCGCCCTTGCCGCGCGGGCGCGTCGTGGGCGGCTCGTCGGCGGTAAATACGTGCATCGCGCTCCGCGGACAGCCCGAGGACTTCGACGAGTGGGCGGCGCTCGGGCTCGACGAATGGAGCTTCGACCGCTGTTTACCGGCGTTCCGGCGTCTCGAGCATGACCTCGACTTTGCGGGCGATCATCACGGCACGAGCGGTCCGTTGCCCGTTCGCCGGCACCCGCCGGGCGAGCTCGTGCCCTTCCAAGCGGCGTTCATGGACGCTTGCGCCGAATTGGCGTTCTCGCCGTGCCCGGACAGTAACGCGCCGGGCGCGTCGGGTTACGGACCGCACGCGATGAACAAGCTCGGCGGGCGACGGATCAGCGCCGCGGAAGCGTATCTCACCGCCGAGGTGCGCGCGCGGCCCCATCTCCGTATCCTCGCCGACACGCTCGTCCGTCGCGTCGTATTCCAGAACAAGCGAGCGGTTGCGCTCGAAGTGCTGACGAAGAACGGCGTCGAACGCATCGAGGCGTCGAACGTCGTCTTGTGCGCCGGGGCGATCAACACACCGGGCGTCTTGTTGCGCTCGGGGATCGGACCGGACCGCGACGTACGACGCCTTCAGTGCGAACCCGTCGTCGACGCGAGCGCCGTCGGGCGCCGTCTCCTCGATCACCCCGGGACTGGCATTTTCATCTGGGCGCGCCGCGGCGTCCGGGTCGACCGCAGCGCACCGATCATCCAAACCGCCCTCCGGTATTCGTCCGGGCTCTGCGATCACCCGGCCGATGTGCTCCTCCAGCCCGTCTCGTTCACGATGATCCTCCCGCGTCTTCCGCTTTTCGGTCTGGTCATGCAGGTCGGCAAGCCGCGAGGCGCCGGCGTCTTGCGTTTCGAAAACGCCGACCCGCGCTCGCGTCCGACCATCTTTTCGCGGTTCTTCGAGGACCCGCAAGATCGCCAGGTCGCGCTCGGCGCGTTGAAGCGTTGTCTCGCGCTCCTCGAAACGCGGGCGCTGTCGAAGATGGGACGCGCCATTCTGCCGTCGCCGGCGATCTTGCGTAACGACTTTCTCCTCGATCGCGCCCTCCGCGTCCTCTGCGACTCGGGCTATCACCCGTCCGGAACGGTGCCGATGGGCAAGCGTCCGAGCGCGAATGCCGCCGTCGATCCTCACGGCAAGGTATTCGGCGTGGAAGGCCTCTACGTCATCGACGCGAGCGTCATGCCGACCATCCCGTCGAGCAACATCCACTTACCGACGTTGATGATCGCCGAGCGCATGGCGGAGTGGCTCGCCGGCACCGTGTGACGCGCTGCACGCGGTTCACTTCGGTGCGGGGGCTGCCGGCGACGGGGTTCTGCCGGGGTCCGACGGTGCGGCGCCGCCGCTGGCCGGATCGGTATCATCGTTCTCGAGCTGGATCACGTTGTCGCTCGCGGCCTTGATCTTCGCGTCCGCCGCCGAGAGCGCGCGCTCGGTTTCGACGAACGTGAACCCGAGCGTCCCGGCGCATCCGAGCCCGAGGACGACCGCCGCGATCCACATGAACTGACTCGACAGGAGGAGCGCGATGGACGCGACGACGATCCCCACTTCAGCCGCGAGCTGCGCGAGCTCGAATCGCTCGGCCGACTCGTGATGAGCGTCGATGACGCCTTCGTACGCCTCGGCGTCTTCTTTCGCTTCGAGCATGTCGCGCTTGTACGAACGAGACATCTTGCCGAAGCGGGTGATCTCTTCCGGATCGGGGGTGAGCAGATCCGCCATGTCCTCGGTCGCCGAGGCGATGAGTTCCTTCACCTCGGCGGTGTCTTCGTCGTCGCCCTTGCCGGCGGCGCCCCGCTTGGTGCGGAGCGTGTCTTCGACTTTCTTGATCTCGTCGGGCTTCGGCGAAATGGACTTCAAGAGCTCGAGATCCGCTGAAATCACTCGGAATTTGGTCGTCTCGCCCTGATAGAAGCCGAACTTCGTCGACTGCATCACCATCGCGCGCATGAGCTCCGTGCGCTGAGCGCCGACCTGCGCGGAACAGAAGGCGAGCATCACGCCGAGGACGGCCATCGTGATGCCGACGACGCGCCCCGAGGCCTTCCCTTTCGGCTGATCAGGTCCGCCATGTCCGCCGTGTCCGCCGGGATGCTCACTGTGCGCGACGTGTTCGATCTTCTCCGCTAGCTCATGCACTGCGTTCATGAATCACGATCCGAAAGTACGGGCTCAGGGGTGATGGGGAGCTGCCGGGTGCGCCGGCCGTGCGCCGGGAACCGGCTCGCGACGCGGTTCGGCGGCTCTGGGTCGAGTGGTACCGTGGGCGAGAGGGATCGGTTCGGCGACGCCGGTCGTCGGCACCGCGGCGGCTGCGGGGGGCGCGACGCCGTTGGCCGGATCCGTCGTGGCCTCCGCCGACGCGCCTGCGATTGCCGGCGTAGCCGCACTGCTCGCCGCGGCGAAACCCGCGACGCCGGCGACGACGATTCCGATGAGGAGCACCACGACGCCGCCTGCCTTACCCCAGAAGCCCGTGTAAGACGAAATGGTTTCTCCACTCGCCGTGCGCATCTCTTTCAAATCGATCTGCTGCGAGACTCCGCGGCGGAACCATCCGACGACCTCCACCTGCTGCTGAATCAGCTTTCCGACGCGACGGATGGCGAACCACCAATTGCCGATGAACGAAAATGGCGACTCGTAGTTGATCGCCATGAGACCACCGGTCGGGTCTTCCAGCGTGACGTCTTCGCCCACGTAACTTCCGGCGGCGACTCTGCCGATGACCGTTCCGCCGACGCGCACCGGACGGCCCTTGAGCGGCGACGCGTACGGATCGCTCATGAGATCGATGACCGTCGTTCGTTCGGGGTTGACGAGCGAGCCGAAGCGGTAAAAGCCCTTGATCGTCATCCCGAGGCCGATACCGAACACGATCATTCCCGCGGCGACCGCGGCGAGCGTGGTTTGCCCGAACAAGGCGAGCCCACCGGCGGCCAGGGCGAACCAGGCGCCAAAAATAAAAGGCGCGAAGTAGATGGCAATCTCGAAAAAGAACGTGCTGTACATCCGCGTCATGTCGAGGGCGCGGCCCTGTGCGTCCACTCGCTCGAACGACAAGAGCGGCGGCCTGCCGAGCGCAGCCGACTGTGCGCCGAGCGCCTGGATGCGCTTGCCGGTGAGAGGGTGCGTCGATCCGAGCTCGCTGACGCTGGCCCACGGATTGTAGAGGTCGAACAGCATCACTTTCTCGATTCGCCGTACGCCGTCGAGAGTGACGGGCATGGCCGCGCCCGCGGCGCGCGGCACGCCGTCGGCGGTCGGCGCCCATCCACCGGGGCCGACCGCGGCTGCGCCGCTCGCGTTGGTGCTGACCGCGCGATACGCAGCGCCCGTCGTTCCCGCCGACTTGAAGTCGCTGATGCCGAGTGCACGAGTGCCGCCCATGAGGCGCTGGCTCACCGGCGTGGGCGTCTGCGCGGTGATGCCATACGCGATCTTGATGAGCGCGAGCGAGAGGGCATTCGGGTTCCCGGTCTCCTCCGCGGAGAACTGGTCAGCGTAGTACTCACGCGCGCGCGATAGATAGAGGAGCATGTACTGGCCGACCCAGTAGAACGCGAGCGCCGCGAGGGCGACGATGTAGAGCGGACGCGAATTTTTGCGCCCTTTGACGTTCTTGCCGATGACGTAGACGTTCCAGAGAATGCTGAGCAAGGTCGCCGCGACCGTCATCACGATGAAGTCGCGATGCACGATGTGGCCGAGCTCGTGGCCATAAACGGCCTTCGCTTCTTCGTCGTCGAGGTAGTGGAAGATGCCGCGGGTCACGACGAGCCGCGCGCTGTTCGCGGTGCTGCCGTAGCAATAAGCCTGCGGCGTCTGATCTTCGATGATCTTGAGCCGCGGGACGCGGACGCCGTGCCGCTGGCAGACCTGAGTGACGAACGCAGCGACTGCCGGCCGTTCGCGGGCGAGTTCGTCCAGCGAAATATCGCGCGATTTGTAAGCGAAGCGCTGGACCAGGTCCATGATGAACGGGGAGATCAGCCAGACCAGGAGCGACCACAGTGTGGTCAAACCGATGCTCAAGAGGAGCGCGACGGGGACGCTCACCGTTTGCGACGCGATGGCGAGGGCCGAACACGTGGCGAACACGAAACCCGTCAAAAAGACGAGCGTCGCGGCCGATGCAAAGACGGTTTTTCCGCGCATGATGGTCCTTATCTGTTCTCCGCGTTGCCCCCGCGAACGGCAGAGGATAACCCGAAATTCTCCGTCATTGCTACTCGCGTTCGACGGAACGATTGAACACCACGACGCTCGCGACCGTCGAACGCGCGGCTATTCGCCCGCGCCGAGCTCACCGCGCGCGTCGATCGCCGTCCAGGGCATGCTGTTCGTCGAGCGCGCGACCGCGACGTTGCCGTGCGCATCGACGACGATGAGACCGCCGGATGAACCGACGCGGGTGCGCATGAACGCGAGCGTGTCGCGCGCAGCCGCGGCGGGCGCCACGCCGGTCTGCATCGTGGCGAGGACCCGCGACGCGAGCGCCACGCGGAGGATCCCTTCGCCGTGGCCCGTTGCGGAAACGGCGCCCACGGCGTCGTCGGCGTAGGTGCCCGCGCCGAGGATCGGCGAGTCGCCGATCCGTCCCCGTCGCTTGCCGACGATGCCCCCGGTGCTGGTGGCTGCGGCGACCGTGCCCTTGGCGTCACGCGCGACCGCACCCACGGTGTTTCCTTGTCGCTCGCGGCCGTCGGCGACGAATCGCGCGAGCCGTTCGCACGCGCGCTGGGTCACGAGCTCACGCGGATCGATTGCCGCAAATCCGTGAGCCGCCGCGAACGCCGCCGCGCCGTCGGCGGCGAAGAGCACGTGGCGCCCGTCGTCGAGCACCGCGCGCGCGACGCGGATCGGATTTGCGAAGCCGCGAAGCGACGCCACCGCGCCGGCGCCGAGCCCCTTGCCGTCCATGATCGCCGCGTCCAGCTCGACGTCACCGTCCGCGTTCAGCGCCGCGCCGAACCCTGCGTTGTATCGGGGGTCGTCCTCGAGCACGACGACCGCGCGTTCCACGGCATCGAGCGAGCTCCCGCCCGCCCGCAACACCGCGGCGCCCGCAAGAGCGGCGGCGCGGCACCCCGTGACTTCGTCGCACGCTTCGTCCGGCGCGCGCGTCCCCGCGCCGCCGTGCACGACAATGACGAACGCGCTCGCCGCCCCCGACCAGGACGCCAGTTCCGAAGTCATGGGGGGATCTTACCGTAGCCGGTTGGAGCTAGGAGGTAGAGGTACGGGGGGGACACGGGCGACGCGTGCTCGCGGCGAGTGAGGACCCGTCCGTGTTGCGGCTCGATCACAAAGACCGCGCGTCGAGATGACGGAACGACGCCCGGCACCGCGCACGGACGTCTTGGCTATCCGTCCACGAGCGGAACTCGAACGGGTAGGGACCCGTTCGACGCCAGGCCCGCATCAGTCTTTGGAAGACCAGATCGCGATCCGCCAATGAGGCACGAGTGCGACTACCGGCGAGCCCGGCGGGCGTCTCTAGCGATCTGGGAAGGTCGCATGGCCTCTCTACCGAATCACAAAAATTCAGAAACTCTGGTGAACTACGTCCAATTTCGCGCTCGAAGGCCAACTGACCTTTCGCGTCGCGCGATCGATACACGCGGCGAGACGTTTGCTCGATGGACTCACGTTGACGGTCACGCCGAGGGGTTTTCCGTATTTGATGGCCACGCAGATTTGCGCCTTCTGACTGTCGGCGAGGCCGCAGTTCGAGAAGAAGGACGTCGTTTGAACCGGCGCGCCGAGCTGGTCGTCGGTGAGATCGGGCACACCGGAGGGGCCGGCGCCGATGTCCATGGTTTGCGGATTTTCGTCGATGGCCTTTTCGCAGCTCATCCCGGTGCTGACGTCGACGTGGACGTGCATCTCTTCGTGCTCGGTCGCGCCGCTGTCGTGGTCGAACACGCCGACGTCGAGCTTCGTGCCCGCGTCGGTCAACGTGTCGAGTTCGTCGTAGGGAATCAACTTGTCGCCGTGATAGCCGCCGGCAGTGCGGACCAGCGGAACTTCGATGGCCTTGGCGTTACGCCCCTTCGGATAGACGAGCACCGCGTCGCGGCCTTTCAAATCCGAACCAAACACCCCTTCCTTGAAGTCGTCGTCGGTCGCGTCGATGGTCACTCGAATGCCGTCTTTTTCCGATTCGACGTGCACGACGCCCGAATAGTCGTTCGCGCCGTCCTTCGAGCACGGGACGAGGGCCGCGGTTTCACCGGGCTCGTCGGGGTCGAGCTCGTGATGGTGCGCGTCCTGTTCGTTGCCGCAGGCGTGCGGGGCCGGCAACGCGGAGCCGGAACCGGCGTTCGAAGCACCGGCGGAGTTCGCCGAGCCTCCGCCGCACGCGACCGCGAGCAGCGCGACGAGCGACAGTGAGTAGCGAGAACTCGTGAGCACGAGCGAACGACTCATTTCGGCCTCGCGTAGACGCCGACGACGTAGTTGCCGTGCCCTTCGCCCTTCACGGCGACGTTCAGGTCGTATTCGATGTCGTCGTCCATGCACCAGGGCTTGTCGGACTGAATGATGGCCACCGGGCCCTTCGTCTGATCGTCGCCGACCATGTCGCCGCCGTAGCGTTCGACGAGAATGTCGAGATCGTCGATGCTCGAATCGGCGACGGCGAAGTAGCGATAGCAGTAGCCGCCGGCGAGCTGGAGCTTGAACTCGTCGCGCTTGTCGCGGTCGTGGTGCAGGTGACCGGTCGCGGGATGCGCGTACTCGACGACGCCGGTCGGCGTGCCGCAATGCGAGACGAGATTGTCGTAGTCCACCTTCGCGGTGCCCGAGAGCTCGAGCCCTTGCCAGCATTCGTGATCGCCGATCGTGGCCTTCGGGAACTTCGGCGGATTGTGCTTCGTGAACAGCGGCGTGAGCACGATCGGCGTCGAGCTTTCGTTGGGATCCGCTTCGTCGTCGGCGGCGGCCGCGTTGGCGACCGGCGTCGAAGGCGCGACCGCTCGAGACGCGAGGGACCCGGAAGCTTCGTTGTTCGGAACGGCCGGCGGCGACGATGGCGAGCCACCGCAACCGGTCACGAGGACCAGAGCGACGAGCCCGCTGAGCGGAGTGAATGAGTGAACCGAATCGATGATGAGTTTGCGCACGATCCAAAACTATAGGGCGAAGCGTCATCGCTTGACGAGCGCGAACCATGTCTCTCACCCCGTCACACGGGGTGCGACACTTCGCACGTTCATTGTTTCTCAAGGTCGGGCACGTTCGACCGTTCATCACGACGTGCGCTTCGCTCGTACTCTTCCCGCGCTTCTCGGACTCGCCGGGCTCGTCGCCTCGCTCGCGGGTTGCGACAAGGTGCAAGCGCAGCTTTGTCCGACCCCGGCGAAGAGCGACGCAAAGCCGGGAGCGTCCGCCGCGCCCGAAGCGAAGACGGAACCGAGCGAGTCGCCGCCCGCTCCGACCCCGTCGGAACACGACGACGGCGACCGGTACATGCTCCCGTTCGCGTGGGAGTCTTCCGACGCGGAACCGCTGGGGAAAACCCGCAATTTCCTCGCCGAGGCGCTAGGCGCCAATTCCAGCTACGCAAAAAGCCAAGCGAAGTTGTTTCCGTCGCTCGTTGCGGCACAAACGCCGCGCGCGACGATCGTCGCGTGTTCGGATTCCGCCGTTCAGTCGTCGGCGTTCGACGCCACCCCCGAGAACGACGATTACGTCATTCGAAACTGGGGTAACCACGTCGACACCGATCTTCGGTCGCTCGAATACGGCGTCGAGCACCTGAACACGCCGCTATTGCTCATCGTCGGCCACACCGGGTGCTCGGCGATGCACGAAGCCAAGGGTGGCGGGTCGAAGAAGACCGACGCGAAAGACGAAGCAAAGGCCGACGAAGCAAAGGCCGACGACAAGAAACCTTCCGACGAAGCGGACGAGGCGAAAGACGGCGAGAGCGACCGAGCCGAAAAGCGGCATCCGCTGTCCCCGGACGCCGAAGCCGTCGTCGCCAACGTCCACGCACAGGTCACGACCGCGCTCGCACACTTCGGAAAGCGCGTGCAAGCGGGACGACTCACCGTGGTCGGCGTCGTGCTCGACGTCGACGACTCGTTCAAGACGGGCGCGGGCCGCCTCGTCATCGTCGACGTTAACGCCAATCGCGACGAGAAACGACTCGCCGCGTTCGTCTCCGCCGTCATGAGCCGCACCAGCGGCCATGCGGTCGTCGACGAGCACTCGGACGAACGCTCCCAGTTTCGTCACGCGCTCCTCGACGGACTCGCGAGCATCGGCCCGGGCGGCGCTCAAGGCGCGCACGACTGACGCGTCAGAACGTCTTGTACGAGAGGAACTTGCCGGAGAGGACGATCTTCACCCGGTCGCCCTTCGGATCGGGTTGTCGTGCGAGGTCCACCGTGAAGTCGATCGCGCTCATGATGCCGTCGCCGAACTCCTCGTGGATCAGCTCCTTCATCGTCGTGCCGTACACGCTCACGATCTCGTAGAGCCGATAGATCAGAGGATCGGTCGGCACGGCGGTCGGCAACGACCCCTTGTATGGCGCGGCCTGGAGCCACGCGACCGCTTCTTCCGAGAGCTCGAACACCTCGCCGACGGTCTTCGCTTGCTCGGCCGTGAGCTGCATCTGTCCTAGACACGCCGCGGTCGTCCACTCCTTGCTCTTGCCGATCTTGGCCGCGACGCTGGCCCAAGAAATCCCTTTTTTTACCTTGGTCGAGATGATCTGCTCGGTAACGTCGTTTCGGTTCATGCGCCGAGCATGACACGAGCGATTTTCGCGGACGGTTCGAGATCGCGTCGGGAGCGTTAAGCGCGCCGAACGCCGGAGCTGCGCCGGGCTCAATCCTTCGAGTACACGCGCACGTAGTCGACCGACATTTGCTGCGGGAACACCGTCGTGCCGTCCGGGCTTCCGGGCCAGCTTCCGCCGACCGCGACGTTCAAGAGAACGAAGAACGGATGGTCGTACACCCACGGCGCGTTGCTCGGCAGATCGCTCGTGACGTGCGTCCCGTAAAGCGTTCCGTCGACGTAGAAGCGAATGGCCGCAGCCTCCCATTGCATCGAAAACACGTGGTAGTCGTCGGCGACCTTCGCGCCGTTCGGTAGGGTGAACGACGTCCCGTTCGAGTAGTTCGTGCCGTGGATCGTGCCGTGAACGATCGACGGCTCTTTGCCGATGTTCTCCATGATGTCGATCTCGCCGCAGGCGGGCCAGCTCACGGTGTCGATATTGTCGCCGAGGAGCCAGAACGCCGGCCAGAGCCCCTGCCCTCGCGGGATCTTGATCCGCGCATCGAATCGACCATATTGCTGGTCGAATTTGCCGGCCGTCTTCATGCGCGCCGAAGTGTAGTCGCTCCCCATGTACGACTCTTTTTTCGCCGTGATGACCAGGTAACCGTTGCCGTCGAGCGCCGCGTTGTCGGTGCGATTCGTGTAGTACTCGAGCTCGGCGTTGCCCCAGCCGTTCCCGCCGGTCTCGAACACCCAGTTGTCGGGGTTCGGCGAGACGCCGCTCGGCCCGTCGAACTCGTCGTGCCACGTCAGGGTCCACCCGGGTAACGCGCCGACGCCGCCGTCGGTGCTCGCCGTTCCGCCGGTCGACGTCGCGCCGCCGGAGGTCCCGCCGCCGGAGGCCGCACCACCCGATGCCGTGCCGCCCGTCGCACTCGCGCCCGAACCGCCGGCGGTGCCGCCGGTCGACGTCGTGCTCTGTCCACCCGTGTTGCCGGAAGCTCCGCCGGAGCCCGCCGTCGCTCCGCCGCTGCCCGTCGGGTTGCCACCGGTGTTCGTCGCCGGTGCGCCCGCGCCTCCCGTCGATGTTCCGGTGAGCGCCGCGTCGGGCGAGCCCACCGCCGAGGACGAGCTGCTGCATCCGGCGACGAGCCAAGCAGCGCCTGCGACGAACACGAGACGAACGTTGGACATGAAACGAATTACAGCACGATCGCCGTGGATTCGCGGGCAATTCCGCCGTCTCGGATCGGCGACACTGTGGTCGCGCCGCAACACGTCGAACGTCACTGCGATCGACTCGGACGCGCCGCCGGAGAAAGTGTCGCGATTCCGCGGCTCGAATACCGCGCTCGTTTTGGACGCGCCGCGCGAACGCCCCGAGGGATCGCTTCTTGCTGTTACCTCGACCATGCGTTCGCTTTTTTTGGGTTGCTTCGTCCTCGCGATTCTTCCTGCGTGCGCCGGGGACTACTGCCAGATCGGACCGAAGTCCGGCACTCAATGCTATTCGCCGGACGAGACCGAGTGGCAGGAGACGCAGGTTCAAGGCGACGGCGATTCCTCGAGCTCGAAGCGCATCCCTGCGCCGGGTGCTGTCCGCTAGGGGGATTTGGGCTCCCTGAGCGGGCGCGGCCGTAGGCGGTTCGTTGGTGTAAGGTCCCGAGCCCAATGTCCGCTCACCACTCTGGCGACTCGCGAAAAGTCGTGCTCGCGGCGCTCGCCGGTAACGTGCTGATCGCGCTCGCGAAGATCGTCGCCGCGGCTTTGTCCGGAAGTGCCGCGATGCTCGCGGAGGGCGTGCATTCGGTCGCCGACACCGCCAATCAGGGCTTGCTCCTCGTCGGGATGGGCCTTTCCGCCAGGGAAAACCGGGAGCGCTACCCGTTCGGGCGCGCGATGGAGACGTACTTCTGGGCCTTCGTCGTCGCGCTCATGCTCTTCACGCTCGGCGGCGCGTTCGCCATGTACGAAGGCGTCCATCGGTTGCTCGCGCCGCCCCGCGAGCCCGAATCCCTCGTCGTCTCGGTCGTCGTGCTCTTCATTTCACTCGCCATCGAGGGCACGAGCTTTTCGGTCGCCGCGCGCGAATTCAACCGTGTGCGGCAGGGCCGGTCCATTCGAAGCGCGCTGTTCGAAGGGCGCGACCCGACGATCGCCGTCCTGCTCCTCGAAGATTCGGCGGCGGTCGTCGGCCTCACCATCGCGCTCGTCGCGGTCGCGGTCAGTGCGTTCACCGGGAGCAACGTCGCGGACGCCGTCGGCTCGCTCGCCATCGGCGTCTTGTTGTGCGGCGTCGGTGTCGTGCTCGCGCTCGAGACGCACGGCCTGCTCATCGGCGAGAGCGCAACGCCGGAAATGCGCGAGCGCGCCTTCCGTCTCGTTCGCGGAACGCCCGGCGTGGACGACGTCACCCAGATGCTCACGATGCACCTCGGTCCGGGGACCGTCATTCTCGCGCTCAAGGTCCGCTTTCAGCGTCACACGCGGGTCGAAGACGTCGAGCGCATCACCGACGACCTCGAAGCCCGCGTTCGCGCCGAGATCCCCGAAATGAAGAAAATATTCGTCGAAGCCGACGGGCACTACGACGAATCCCGCGATCCGTCGGTGCATCCGCAGGCGTGACCGGCGTGACCGGCGTGACCGGCGTCGAGCGCGGCGTCGCGGCGCATCGCGGCGCACCCCCCGGAACCACCGCGCTGCGTCGGGCTCGCGCTGCGTCGGGCTCGCGCCGCAGCATGCGCCCCCCGCGCTACCGGCTCGCGCCGTTCACGATGATGATCCATTCGGCCGTCGTGGGATCGAATGCGCCGACTGCACGCGGGTAGAGGATGACCACGGCGTTCGCCGGTGACAGTCCCGCGCGGACGAGCGCGTCCGGCAACGCGGTTTGCCAGACGACGTTCAGTGCGTGCGCAGGAGCAGTGTCGGGCGCGCCGGATTGGCTCTCGGTCGGATCGAACGAGCGGAACGGCGGCTCGTCGACGATGGAACAACCATGCCCGAGCTCGGCGGGCTCGAGCCACGTCTTCGGGTACGCGATGTCGCCGTGCCCGGCGAAGACGATCGACCCTCCGAACACGGTCTGCCCCGTGCGAACGCTGACGGCCGCGACCTCACCAAAGTCGCCCGGCGTTTTTTCGAAGAGCCATTCGTCGTCGGGGTTCGCGCTGGACAGCAATTTGGCGTCGCTCGGAAAACCGGTGTCCACGCCGAAGCCGGTGTCCGTCACTGCGCGGGAAAGCGCACCTGCTTGATCGAGCGTCGCACCGGCGTCGGCGCCGATGGCGCCGTATTGGAAGCCGAGCACGCGATAGGTCGAGAAATCGAGGCGCACGGTCGTCCACGACGCGCGCGTGGCCGTGGCGCCCGAGTCGGTGCCGCCGAAGAGATTCACGAGCGCCGCTGGAACGTTCGCGACGCAGTTCGCGTCGCAGGTTCCCGCGGCGCAAGCGTCGGTATCCGGAGCGCCGCCCGAACCGACGGAACCCGCTGCGCCGCCCGACCCACCGCTCGCGCCGGAATCGACCAGCTGAGAAGAACCGCCGCTGCCCCCGGATCCGCCGTCGACAAAGGTTTCGCGACAAAC
>DATBBD010000824.1:0-10275 GCA_036271175.1 Polyangiaceae bacterium
AAGCCCCTCGGCGTCTTCATTTGCGGTGGGTAGGAGTCTGATCAAAGTAGTCCATCCAGCCCGAGTCGTCGTGTCGGTCAATCCCTAACCGATCCGCTCACGCGGGCCGCTTCACGCTGAACGTCGCGCTGGCGCGTTGTCGCGGAGCCACGTCATCGCAAAGCGCCTGCGCTCGCGACGCGGTTCGGCGAAACGACGCGCCCGTTCCCGCGGGGCGAGAAAGCTCTCTCATAAACCTACTACGCCCCCCGCTGCTTCGGTCGGCCTCCTCGAAATACCAGCGTATGCCTGCGTCGGCCTTCCTATCATCGGGGCGCTCGCTACGGTTTCTGAGAGAGCTTAGATAGTTTCTACCCTCGATGCGCTTCGCCGTGGGGGAACTGCGCGGCGAGATCGCGGCAGAGTTGTTCGAGCTCCGATTGATCGACGTCGGTGAAGGCGGCTTCGTCGTCGGAGTCGACGTCGAGGACGGCGAGGACCGTGCCGTCGGGCGCGAGCAGGGGCACGACGAGCTCGGACTGGGTCGACGAGGAGCACGCGATGTGATCGGCGCGTTCGGAGACGCGATCGACGCGCTGGGTCTCGCGCGTGCGCGCGGCGGCGCCACACACGCCGCGCGAAAACGGAATGCGGAGACAACCGTGTGGGCCTTGATACGGACCGATGACGAGCCATTCCGGCGCGGTGACCCGATAAAAACCGGTGAAGTTGAAGTGATCGAAGGCGTGATGCAGCTCGGCGGCGACCGTGGCGAGCGCGGCGATCCAGTCGGTTTCGCCGTCGAGGAGCGCGGCGATACGCGCGCGCGCGTCGCGATAGCGTTCGAGGCGCGACGCGGGGTCGGGGGATGGCATGACGAGCTCAGGAGTAAAACGTCGGAGTCGGGATCTGGTCGTTGAAGACCCACGCTCCGAGCTCGCGCAGCTTGTAGTCGACCGGGTCGTGGAGCGTGAGCGCGCGGAGGTTGCGCCAGAAGCGGTCGAACCCCTCGCTCGACGTGGTCGCCCGCGCGCCCATCACTTCGAAGATGCGCTGAACGGTGTCGAGCCCGGTCTTCGTCGATTTCACCTTGGCCGTCGCGACGGCGACTGCCACGGCGCCGCGTTCGCTCGCCGTGAGCGACTCGGCGCGCGCCCACGCCAGATCGAGTTCGGCCGCGGCCCGATCGGTCACCAGGCGCGTCGCTTCGAGCTCGACGAAGAGCTCGCCGAAGTGGTGAAGCAGGTACGGATCTTCGGACACTTTTTCGACGCCCGAGAGAAACCACGGCTTACCCTTGGTCCGCGCGAACTGCCGCGCTTCCTCGAACGCGCCCTGCGCGATGCCGAGATGGACGTTCGCGAAAATGAGCTGCGCGATGAGCGGCCGGAGCGCCGCGAACGGCGTCCCGAGTGGTCCCGGTGCGCTCAGAATTTCGTCATTCCCGATGTGAACGTCGTTGAAATCGACGCTCCCGCTGTCGGTCTGGCGCTGGCCCATGTTGCTCCAGTCGCCGAGAACGGCGATGCCGTCGCGGCGGGTCGGAATCGCCGCGATGACGAGGCGCTTTGCGCCGTCGTCCTTCATCGCAGAGACGACGAGCATGTCGGAGTCTCCGGCGCCCGAGCAAAAGCTCTTCGAGCCGCGCATCACGAAGTCCGCGCCGCGCGGCTCGAGCACGGCGCGCACGTCGAGAGGATTCAAGGCGTTGCCCCAGAACCACTCGTGCTCGACGGTGCTTCGAAACAGCGGGACGTATTGCTCGGCCGGCCCGAACAACCGAATCGTCGCGAGCAGTAGATGCTGAAACCCGAACACGTGAGCCATCGAGCCGTCGACTTCGGCGACGCGACGCACGACGCCGAGGGTGTCGGCCCAGCTCGCGCCGAGCCCGCCGTGCTCGCGAGGGATCAGCAGCGTCAGGAGCCCGCTTTTCCTCAATAGATCGCGCTCTCGCTTCGGAACCCCGCCGGCCCGGTCGCGCGCCACCGCGGTCTTTCGAAGATCTTCGACCACTTCTTGCACGACCGCCTCGACGTTCTTCACGCTCGCTTCACGCATTCCGTCGCTCATAGCGCGGGCGCTGTCGCGCGGCTCGCGTTCGGTGGCGACCGTCGATCTCATTGCCCGTCCCACCGGCGAGCCGTCGCACGTCGTCCATCGTGCGGGGTGCGCGCGGCTTTCGGCGATCGCCCTCATTTCCAGTAAACATGCATCTGGGCCGGCTCTCCCTGCATCGCGTGCTAATCTGCCCGTCATGGAGAGCGCACCGGACGGCAGGGCGGCCGGGGTCGAGCTGATCACGGCAGAGGCACGCGCGGATCTCATGCGCGCGAAGCGGCCGAAGCGCGATTTGCCGATCGCGCCCCGCGCGGAGCCGTTCAAGAAGCGGCTGCCGCTCGCGGACGCCGCGCGCCCGCAAGATCAGGTGCGCCCGGTCTACGCCGTCTGGGAGATCACGTTGGCGTGCGATCTGGCGTGCAGGCATTGCGGCTCACGCGCGGGGCACGCGCGACCGAACGAGCTTTCAACCGACGAGGCACTGAACTTCGTCGAGCAAATGAAAGAGCTCGGCGTTCGCGAGGTCACGCTCATCGGCGGCGAAGCGTACCTGCGCGACGACTGGACGACGATCGTCGCGGCCGTGCGTAAGGCCGGCATGCAATGCACGATGACCACGGGCGGCCGCGGCATCACGAAGGAGCGCGCCGAAGCCGGGGCGCGCGCGGGGCTCCAGAGCGTGAGCGTGTCGATCGACGGCATCGAAGCAACGCACGACCGCCTCCGCGGAGTGACCGGGTCGCATCAGTCCGCGCTCGCGGCGCTCACGCACCTCGCCGAGGCCGGCATCGCGGTTTCCGTGAACACGCAGATCAATCGCCTGAGCGTGCCGGATCTGCACGCCGTGCTCGACACACTGATCGAGAAAGGCGCGCACAGCTGGCAGATCCAGCTCACCGTCGCGATGGGCCGCGGCGCAGACGAACCCGAGGTGCTGCTCCAGCCTTACGACTTGAAAGAGCTGTTCCCGCTCCTCGTCGAATTGAAGCAACGCGCCGACAAAGCCGGCATTCGACTCTGGCCGGGAAACAACATCGGCTATTTCGGACCGTACGAGTCGATCCTGCGGGGGTCGATGCCGCTCGGCCACACCTTGTCGTGCGGCGCGGGTCGCTTCACGCTCGGCATCGAGGCGGACGGCACGATCAAGGGGTGTCCGTCCCTCACCACGCACGGCTGGGCGGGCGGCAACGTGCGCGAAAATTCCCTGAAGGACATCTGGGAGCTCGCGACTCCTCTGCGTTACACCCGCGACCGTACCGTCGAAGATCTGTGGGGATTTTGCCGGACTTGCTACTACGCGGACGAGTGCCGCGCCGGCTGTACGTGGACCAGCGACGTGCTCTTCGGAAGGCCCGGGAACAATCCGTACTGTCATCACCGGGTGCTCGAGCTCGAGCAGCGTGGTAAAAGGGAACGGTTGGTTCAGGTGGAGCAGGCGCCCGGTCGGCCCTTCGACAACGGCAAGTTCGAGATTGTCGAAGAGGATTGGCCCGGCGCGAATGAAACCGCTTTAGCTTCGGAGGTTCGGTCATGAGTCAGCTCGTCGTTTGCCCCGAGTGCAGCCGTCACATTCGACGAAGTGAAGCGTCGTGCCCCTTCTGCCACGCAGCCGTCGGCGACCAGCTCGGTGCGATTCCGATGCGCGCCCTGCCGACGACGCGGCTCGGCCGCGCCGCGCTCTTCACGTTCGCAGCGGCGAGCATCGGGACAGCCGCGTGCAGCAGCGACTCGAGCGGCAACAAGACCGGAACGAGCGCCGTGAAAGACGGCGGCAAGGACGGCAGCCCCGACGGCGCCGCGACCGGCGGAACCTCCGGCGAAAGCGGCGGTTTCGGCGGAGTGGTCGCGCTCTACGGCGGGCCTCCGCTGAACACCGGCGGCTCGCTCGGCAATGGCGGCGCGACGGCGATTCCCGCATATGGCGCACCCTTCGTCGGCGGCGCGCCGGGCGTCGGCGGCACGACGAGCACCGGCGGTACCGAGAACGTCGGCGGCGCGACGAGCACCGGCGGTACCGAGAACGCGGGCGGCCACAGCGCGATCCCGCTTTATGGCGCGGCTCCGATCCCGAGCGTCGGCGGCACGGAGGGCGCTGGCGGCACGACCGGAACGGGCGGCGCGACGCACACCGGCGGCCATGGCGGCATCACTCCCGCATACGGCAGCCCCGGTCCGATCTACGGCGCGCCGCCCGACAGCACGCCTTGACGGATCGGGTCGTGTGCAAGGTGCCCAAAGGGCTCGGAAAGGGCAAACGTCGCTCGGTTACCCGAGTCGCGGATGAGCTTCTTGCCGCGGTCGACGGGCCGCCGGATCTATCCGTCAATCCGAAGCACATGGCCGGTTACGGCAAGTGATCTACGTCGCCCTCGACACGGTCCCATCGTTCTTCTGCTGAGCTGTTCTGACGTCAATCCCGGAGCGCTTCCGCGAGCGCCTCTTGCCACGGCGCGAGCGCGACGCCGAAGACGTGGCTCAGCCGTTCACAGTCGAGCGGCGTGTAGGCGGGACGCACGGCGGGAGCCGGAAAAGCATCGGCCGTCACCGGCTCGATGCTCGTCACGGTGTGCTCGCTCCGCTTCGGATCGAGTTCGAGGACGGCGCGCGCGAGCTCGTAACGACTGCACGCGCCCTCGCCGGCGGCGTGATACACACCGCGCGCCGCAGCGGCGGCTTCGCCGGGGCGATCGCCGAGCCGTTCGATGATCGCGTCGGTGGCGCGAGCGAGGTCACGACAAAACGTCGGGCTGCCGACTTGATCGGTGACGACTTTCAGTTCCTTTTTTTCGCGCGCGAGCTTGAGCATCGCCGAGACGAAGCTTTTTCGGCGCGTGCTGTACACCCACGCGGTGCGAAGCACGAGCGCGGGCGCCGCAAGCTCTTCCAGCGCGCGCTCGCCGGCAAGCTTCGAGCGACCGTAAGACGAGAGCGGATTCGGCGCGTCGTTCTCGCGGTAGGGCGTCTTCTTTTTGCCGTCGAACACGAAGTCGGTGGAGTAATGAATGAGCGCGCCGTTTTTTCGCTTGGCATAAGCGCCGAGAACGGCGACGACCTCGGCGTTCATTCGAAGGGCCGCCTGCGGCTCGGACTCCGCTCGATCCACCTCGTTGTAAGCGGTTGCATTGACGATGATCTCCGGGCGCTCTTTCGAGAGCCGAGCGCCGAGCGCCGCGAGGTCGGAAACGTCGAGATCCGCGTGCGAAAGCGCGACCACATCGCCGTGGCGCGAGAGAAGCGGCGTGAGCTCGTATCCGAGCTGACCCGTGGCCCCGAGGAGCAGTATCTTCATCGGCCGCGATGATAACAAAGCCGCTAGCGCGAACCCCCTCCGAGGGCGGAAATCATTGAAAACAACGGTTCTTCTCGTGTCCGCCACCCGACCCGACCCGGCGGCCTTGGGCGGCATCGACGTCCATGTCGCGGCCCTGGCAACCTCGTCCGGACGCGCCGAAGTGCTGTCGGCGTACCCCTCGCCGAGCGGGCTCGTGGTCGAAGCATGGGGCCCTCGCCGCGCGGTCGCCGTCGTTCCCCTCTTGCCTGGAGAGAGCGAGCGCGGCGGCCTGGGCCACGCCATTGCGGCGGCGCTCCACGGAACCTGCGCGGACGTGCTCCATCTGCATTCGCCGGGGCTCGGCGCGCGCGCGATCGCCCGCGCGGCGGCAGAGAGCAGCTGTCCGCTCGTCGTCACGCTCCACGATCATTCGCTGGTCTGTGAGAACTACACCTTGCTCGAAGGAAATGTCCGCTATTGCGGGATCCCCGTCGAGCTCGCGCGCTGCGATGATTGCCTCAGGAAGACCTACGCGCGTCCCGACGGTGCCGTGCAAGACTGGCGCTCCGATATGCGCGCCCTCGTCGAGCAGACCCGCGTCTTCGTCGTGCCGTCGGCGTCGGTGCTCGAACACGCCGCGCGCGTCCACCCGGAGGTCCGCGTGCGCGCGCGACACATCGCGTGGGGCGTCCCCGACCATTCCACTGGACGGATCCAGCGTCGCGACGCGTCTCGTTCCGGTTTGATGGGGGCGCGCGGCACGTCCGGTCGCGACGCGGAGACGCCGCTGCGCATCGCGGTCGTCGGCGTGTTCGCGACGGTGAAAGGCGCCGACCGCTTGCCGGAGCTGTTTCGCGCGTGTCGCGACCTCGACGTCGAGTGGCACCTCTTCGGCGCGACCGAAGGCGCGTCGCAACACGGGCTCCACGCCACGGGCGCACGCGTCGTCGAGCACGGCGCGTATCGCCGGAGCGAGCTCGCGCGGCGCCTCGGCAACGCCGATTGTCGCGTCGCACTCTTGCCGAGCATTTTCCCCGAGTCGTTCTCGCTCGCGCTGAGCGAGGTCACCGCTGCGGGCTTGCCGGTGCTCGGCGCGAACCTCGGTGCGCTCGGCGAACGCATCGCCGAAGGCGGCCTCGGGTGGACTTTCGATCCGTTCGATCCCGTCCGGTTCGCAGACCTCGTCGCGGAGCTCGTCGCCGATCGAGCGCTCGTCGATGCCGCGGCGACTCGGGTCGGCACACTCCCCATTCGCACCGAGTCCGACATGGCGTCCGACCACGAAGCGCTGTGGGCGTCGCTCTGCATCGCCAGCGCGGACTCGAACGACGGTGCGCCCCATCCGCGAGACGTGCCCCCCGACGACGAGCTCGACGCGCTCTACGCCGAAGGAGTGCGCAACGCGGAGGCGCACCCCGAATCACGTCTCGAACGATGGGTGCGCGCCGCGCGGCAGAGTGAATTCTATCGAGACCTCGGGCTCCGTCGCGTGCTCCCGGAATCGACGCGCCACGCCGTCGACGACGCGATCGCCCGGCTCGCGTCGCGCAGGCGGCGCGAGTGACGCTCGATCGCCGGCTAGTGTGGTCGGTCTTCGGACTTCTGCTCGTCTCTTACGTCTATTTTTATCACGGTGGCGGGTGGAACGAGAATTCGCGCTTCGATCTGGTGCGCGCCATCGTCGAAGATCACTCGCTCGCCATCGACCGCTTCGCGACGAACACCGGTGACAAGGCGTTCTTCGCCGGTCACTTCTACTCGGACAAGGCACCGGGCGCGTCGCTCGCGGCGGTGCCCGTGTACGCGACGTTCCGGCTCTTTCGGCCGTTGTTTCACGACGAGCACGCGTTTCTCGTGGTCGCGTCGTGGATCGTCACCATTTTCGCCTCCGGCATTCCCGGTGCCGCGACCGGCGTGCTCGTCTATCGCGCGGCGCGGGTGTTCGGCGCGAAGGCGACGGGTTCGCTCATCGCCGCGCTCGGTTACGGGCTCGGCACGACGGCGTTCCCGCTGTCGACGATGTTCTTCAGCCACCAGCTCGCGGCGTTGACGTTGTTCGCGTCTTTTTTCCTGGCTACCACCGGCGACGAATCGCTCGCGCGCTCGGCGGCGGTGGCAGTACTGGCTGCGACCAGCGTCCTGGTCGAATTTCCGACGGCGCCCGCGGCGGCGGCGATCGTCGTGTTCGACTCGGGGTTCCGGCTGTCGCGCCGTACGTGGATCGCGCTCGGGGCGCTCGCGATCCCCGCGCTCGCGTTGGGCCTTTACCTGACGTCGGCGTTCGGCAGCCCGCTTCACGTCGGCTACCAGTTCTTGTCCGACCGCGGTTCGCGCGAAGAAATGCGGCACCGCGGGCTCATCGCGTTCGGCTTGTCGTACCCCAATCCCGCGGTCATGGCCGAGCTCCTCCTCGGACGATTTCGCGGACTCTTGCCGTATTCGCCGATCCTCTTTTTGTCGATTCCCGGGTTTCTGCGCGCGCTCGCCGGTCGAAGTGAGCAGGGCGACGCGCACCCGCTTCCGGAAAACCGTAATGCGTTCCGTCTCGCGCTCGGCGTCGCGATCTACTTCGTGCTGTTCGTCTCGAGCTACGCCTGGTGGCAAGGCGGCGCGAGCTTCGGTTCACGGCACCTCGCGCCGATGCTGCCCTTCGTGTCGCTTCCGGTCGCCTTCGTGGCCGACGCGCGCCCGCGGCTCGCCGTCGTGTTCGGCGTGGTCTCCGTCCTCTTCATGACGGTCGTCACTTCGGTGCAACCGAAGCCGTCGGAGCGCTTCAGTAACCCGCTCTGGCAATACGACGTGCCGGCGTTCGTGCACGGTAACCTCGCCCTGAGCAACGCTTGCCCGATGATGGGTTCGTCGGAGCTCCGCGGCCATCCGCAGTTTCTCCGCGGCCGAAAACGCGACGCCTTCAACGTCGGCATCCTGCTCGGCGGGAGCGGCTGGAAAAGCCTCATCCCCCTCGTCGCGCTCTGGCTCACCTCGGGCTGGGCCCTCCGCAAAACGCTGTGCGACGAAGAGTCACGCCAGCGCGCCGTGAATGGCTAGCGCCGCTCCAGGAACCCTCTGCCTTCGAATATTGCCGGCATTGCCTTTTCGATTCGTGCCACCCGCGTCGCCGACTGCTTGGCCGCGACGAAGTGGTAGAGGTAACTCCTCTGCCGCCCCGGCGTCAGCGCTTCGAAGGCGCGCTTGAAACGCGGATCTCTTCGAAACCGCTCCGTCAGCTCCTCGGGAACCGGAAAATCCGAGGTCTTCTTCCGCTCCATCCGCAGCCCCGCCTTCTCGACTGCGATGGCGTCGCGCACGCATCTCCGCGATCTCCGCCGCCCACCGCTCGCGATACGCCATCTCCATGCCAGCGGTCTCCTTTACCCAGCGATGATATCACTCCGGCGGACGCCAGCGTTGACGCCACTTTTTTTCGAAGCGACGGCGATTTGCGTTCCACGTCGCGAGGTAGCGCGCGTCGTCGAGTTTCGACAAGGTGGCTTGTCCGACGTGGTGCACGAAGGCGTCGTCGGCGACCGCGAACGAATAGCCGGCGCGCCGCAAGGTTTCGCAGAGGTCGTCGTCCTCGAACATGCCCACTTCGTAGCGTTCGTCGAGGAGACCGGCGCGGTCGAGGACGTCGCGGCGCGCGACGGCGCAAAAGAGCGCGAGCGTGCGGAGCTCGCGCCGCTGTCCGTTGAAATCGACGGCGCGCGCCGTCGCGAACGCCTCCATCTCGTCGAAGGTCGAATAGTCGATGGCGATCTTCGCCGCGTTGCCGATCTGGTTCGTCACCGGACCGACCAGGCCGAGCCGGGGCTCGGCTTCGAGATGCGCGACGAGACGTGATAACCATCCGGGGCCGACCACGGTGTCGTCGTTCAAGAGGACGGCATAGGCGCCCCGCGCGACGCGGAGCGCCTGGTTCGTCGCGCGAGCAAAACCGAGGTTCTCCTCGTTGCGAATGACGACGAGGCGCGATTCCTCGGCGGCGAACGACTCGAGGAGCGCGCGCGTGCCGTCGGTCGAGCCGTTGTCGACGACGATGATTTCGAGCGACGGCGATGGCGTGGTGGGCGTGTTGCGCACGAGCGCGCGAAGACAGAACCCGAGGAGCTCACGATTGCCGCTCGTCGCGATCGCGACGCTCGCGCCGGGCGCATCGCCGGCGGACGTCGCCGCTCGGTGCTCCGACGGCACGGCAAGCGCGACGTCGCTGGGCCGCACCGACAAACCTGCTGGAACTTTCAGGACGAAACCGGGGCTGCGTTCGCCGGCAGCAATCGGGTAAACCCACGGCGACAGACGCTGGCGGACGACATTCGGGGCTCTCGCCCACGCGAAGCGCGCGAGGCCCGGCGTGAGGCGCACCATGCGTTGGAGCGCGCGATGGACGACGCTGGACATGCCGATATACTCGGAGGTGAGCTCGGTGGGAGCGAGACCCATTCCTTGAATCCGTTCTTGTACACGTTCGAAGGCTATCGCCTGGTGCTCCGGGCGCTGGTGGCCTTGATGAGTGCGCAGTTCGTGCTCGGAACGCTGCTGTTTCTTCGCAGTTCTCGCCGAAAGCGAACGCCGCCCGCGCCGGAGCGCTGGCCTGCGGTCACCGTCCAGCTCCCGCTCCGCAACGAGTTTTACGCCGCCGAGCGGGTCATCGAGGCCGCCGGAGCGCTCGACTATCCGCCGGAGCTGTTCGAAATCCAGGTGCTCGACGACTCCGACGATCGCACGTCCGAGGTCGTCGCAGTGTCGCTCGAGCGGTTACGACGGCGCGGCATCGAGGCATCGCACATCCGCCGACATGACCCGCAAGGGCACAAGGCCGGCGCGCTCGCTGCCGGGCTCCGCGAAGCGCGCGGCGAGCTCGTCGCGATCTTCGACGCGGACTTCGTGCCGTCGCGAGATTTCTTGAAAAAGACGGTGCCTTACTTCGCCGATCCCGCGGTCGGCCTCGTTCAAGGGCGCTG
>DATBBD010000825.1:0-6858 GCA_036271175.1 Polyangiaceae bacterium
CGGGCGATCCCAATCGTCTTGCGCTACGCGGTGGTAGCCGTAACGGATTTCCCAGTGCGTCTGCCAATGGTCGCGCCCTGAGTTGCCGAGGCCGGGAAGCAGAAAAACCGTGGGGACCATCTCGTGTGCACGTGATCTTAACGCCGGCGACCGCGAAGCCGGAAGCGCAGCACGAGTGTCCTGCGAACGTTTCTACGCACGTGAAACGAGACATACTTCGACCGACAATCCGACCGCCCCCATTGACAGGACGAGCCCTCTGGAACCATGAACAGCCGGTAAATCGAGCACTGATCCAGTACGGCTGAATGAAGAATGGGAGCGCATTGGAGGCGCCGACAATGCTCAAGGGAGCGGTCATTGGGTACGGCTTCATCGCGGAACATGGGCATTTGCCGGCCTACGCGGCATCGAGAGCGGCGGGCTTGCCCATCGAGATCGTTGCCGTCGCGGATTTCTGCGCTCAACGCTTAGCGAAAGCAAAAGCCGCTTATCCTCATCTTCGCGTTTACGACGACTATCGCCGAATGCTCGATAGCGAGCGAGACCTCGACTTCGTCGACATCTCGACTCCGCCGTCGGAGCACGCGGCTCTCGCGCACACGGCGCTCGACCACGGCCTTCACGTGTTCTGTGAAAAGCCCATGGCGACGACCGCCAAGGACGCCGTGTCGATGCTCGATCACGCGCGCCGCGCGCGCCGCGTGCTCTTTCCGTCGCACAACTACAAGCATGCGCCCGTGGTGCGGGCCGTGCGGCGCGTGCTCGACGAAGGCTCGATCGGCAAGGTGAAGCTCGTGACGCTTCAGACCTTCCGCAACACGCACGCCAAAGGCGTCGCCGAGTGGCGGCCGGATTGGCGCCGCGAGCGCCGCTACTCCGGCGGCGGCATCGCGATGGATCACGGCAGTCACACGTTCTACCTCGCCTTCGATTGGCTCGGCGGTTTCCCGACGTCGATCACGGCGAAGGCCTCGACGCTCGGCGCTTACGACACCGAAGACGATCTGTCGTGCACGATCACGTTCCCGCGCGGCATCGTGAACGCGCACCTCACGTGGAACGCCGGTGTGCGCAAAGTGATCTACACGATTCACGGCGAGCAAGGCGCGATCCGCGTCGAAGACGACGACGTCGAAGTGTCGGTCGCGAAGAAAGACGCCGAGGGGCGCACGAGCTGGGACTTTCAGCGCGAGCGCATCCCGTCGAACTGGATGGACGCGAGCCACGTCGAATGGTTCCGCTCGGTGTTCGCTCGCTTCGTCGACGCGATCGATCGACGCGAGTACGTCGGCCGCGACGCGATCGAAAGTTTCAAGTGCGTGGAGCTCATCGAGACCGCGTACGAATCGGCGCGCCAGGGCTCACGCGAGCTTCCGCTGCACGAACCCCTGCGTCAGGGCACGAGGGAGCTCGCGCTTCCGGCGGGGTGACGGGGGCCATTGGATCTCGCCGCTTCCATCGCGCTCGTCGTCGCCTTGCTCGCGCTCGGCGCCGCGTACGCGGTTCGCGTCGCGCTGCAAGGCGCCGTTAGGTTCGCGCGCGTCGACGCCGCGGGCTCGTCGGTGCTCCTCGGGCACACGGCGATGGAAATGGCGTACTGGGCGCTGTCGCCGGTCGCCAAGGCGCTCGCACGTCTCGGCGTGCGCGCGAATTCCATCACGCTCTTGTCCCTGGTGCTCGGCGCCGGCGCGGGCGTCGCGCTCGTCGGCGGACACTTTGGCATCGGCGCCGCGCTGTCGGCGGTGTCGGCGCTCGGCGACGCGCTCGACGGCTTCGTCGCTCGCGAGTCGAACACGGCGTCGGACGCCGGCGAGACGTTCGATGCGGCCGTCGATCGGTACAACGAGTTCTTCTTCTTGGGCGGCCTCGCGATTTACTACCGCGCGAACGCGCTGTTCCTCGCGCTCGTGCTGTTCACCCTGCTCGGCTCTTTCATGGTGAGCTACGCGACGGCGAAGGCCGAAGCGCTGCGGGTCGACGCTCCGCGCGGCGCGATGCGACGGCAGGAGCGCGCGGTCTATCTCACGGCGGGCGTCGCGCTCGCGCCCTTTGCAGCTGCGGCACCGCGTTTCGCACAAGTGTCCATCGTGGCCGACGTCCCCGTCATCGTCGCGCTCCTCGTCGTGGCCGTGGTCGCGAACATTTCTGCGGTTCAACGCCTTTATCGCATCGCGCAGCTCGCCGCGATTCGCGAACAATCGAGCGACGCGGAGCGCGCTCGCGTGGCCGCCGGACGGCCTCCGTCCGAGCCCGACCCGAGGGGTCTCGGCACGGTCGTCCGTTGACTTCTGCCCCGAGTGCACGCGCGGCCGGCCGCATGGCGTTCGTGCGCCACCAGTTCGCGTCGGTCGTCGCCACCGTCGCAGATTTCGGCACGATGGTGCTCCTCGTCGAGTACTTTCACCGTAGCCCCACGCTGGCCACGTTGTGCGGGGCGACCTTCGGGGCCGTGGTGAATTTCACGATGAACCGTCACTTCACGTTCGCGCGCGCCGACGAAGCCGTGGGGGGACAGGCCCTTCGCTACGCCGGCGTTTCCGCCGCGAGCGCCGCGCTGAACGCCACCGGTGAATATCTTGGAACTTCCTTGCTGCGTGCTCCGTACCTAGCCGTGCGCCTCGTCGTCGCGATCGCCGTCAGCGTCGCGTGGAATTTCCCCATGCACCGCTCGTTCGTGTTCCGCTCGGCCCCGAAGCACCCATGACCCCGACGCACCCGAAGGACCAGAAGGTCCACCTGAAAACCGTCGTTCCCGGCCCGAAGAGCCAGGAGCTTCGCCGTCGCGAAGACGCGCACATCGCTCCGGGCCTTCAGGGGTACGCGACCATGGCCGGGGTCGTCGCGGAGAGCGCCGTGGGCAGCGCCGTCACCGACGTCGATGGCAACACCCTCCTCGATTTCATCGGCGGCATCGGCGTGAACGCCTTCGGGCACTCGCACCCGGGCATCGCGCGCGCGATCACCGAGCAGGTCGCAAAGATCAGCGTCGGTTCGCTCACGAGTCCGGCACGCGTCGAACTGTCCGAGCGCGTTGCGGCGCATGCCCCAGGAACCGGAACGGTGCACCGTCTCCAGCTCTACTCGAGTGGCGCGGAGGCGGTGGAGAGCGCGCTTCGGCTCGCGAAGTCGCACACCGGCAAGTACGAGTTCGTGAGCTTCTGGGGCGGCTTTCACGGCAAGACGATGGGCACGCTCTCGCTCATGGGCTCGACGTCCAAGGAGCACCTGGGTCCGATGGTGCCCGGCGCGCATCTCATTCCCTACGCAGATTGCTATCGCTGCCCCATCGGGTCGACGTACCCGAAGTGCGGCCTCGGTTGCGTCGAGCTCGGCAAGAAGCAACTCAAGATGGCGTCGGCTGGCGCCGTGGCGGCCGTCATCGTGGAACCGATGCAAGGCACGGCCGGCAACGTCGTTCCGCCCGACGACTTTTTGCCGGCGGTGCAGTCGCTCGCGAAAGACTGCGATGCGCTCTTCATCGCCGACGAGATGCTCACGGGGTTCGGTCGCACCGGAAAATACTGGGGTATGGATCACTCGGGCGTCGTCCCCGACATCGTGACGATCGGCAAGGCGTTCGGGGGTGGGTTCCCCCTGTCCGGAGTCCTCACGACGGATGTGATTTCCACCGCGCGTCCGTGGTCGGTCCCGTCGGGGTCTTCGTCGAGCTACGGCGGCAACGCGCTCGGTGCCGCCGCCGGCGCCGCCGCGCTGCGGATCTTGGACGAAGAGGGGCTCGTCGAGAACTCGCGCACCGTCGGTGAGGCGATGCTTCGCGAGCTCGAGCCGTTCGTCGAAGCGTATCCGTTCGTCGGTCACGTCGGCGGTCGCGGCTTGTTCCTCTCGGTCGAGCTGGTCCGCGACAAGGCAACGAAAGAGCCGCTGTCGAAGGGCACGACGAACCGCATCTTCGATGAATGCGTGCGGCGCGGGCTGCTCACCATGGCGTATTCGCCACATTTTCGGCTCCAGCCCGCGCTCACCCTCGACCTCGAAACCGCGCGAAACGGCATCGCCGTGCTCCGCGAAGTGTTCGATTTCATCTCCGAAAAGCGGCTCTGGGATCGCGCATGACGGATCGGGCGCAGGGCCCGCTCGCGCGGCAATGGGCGCGCATGCGCGCGCTATGGCCGAAGTGGACCCTCCTTCCTGCCGCGCCGTTCGTCGCGTGGCCCGTCTACTGTCTGACCCGCGGCGAATACCGCTGGGAGTTCCTCGTGGTGCTGTTTCTGGGCGGTGTCCTGCCGTATCTCGGCACCTCGGGAAAGCGGCTCTATCTGGGGATCTTGCCGGTCGGGCTCGTGGGCCTTCTCTACGACTCGATGCGATTCGTAAAAAACTGGGGTCTAACCCCCGAACGAGTGCACATTTGCGATCTTCGAGCCGTCGAAATGCGGTGGTTCGGTACGACGTGGCACGGGCAGCGAGTCACCTTGCACGACGTATTTCAGGCTCATCCGAGTCTGCCGCTCGACGTCTTCTTCGCCGTTCCCTATGGAACCTTCATTGGCGCGTCGTTCTTGTTCGCGGTGTTCCTGTATTTCCACGACTACTCGGCGATGCGCCGGTTCACCGGAGCGTTTCTCGCACTGAACGTGGCAGCTTTCGTGACCTATCACATCTATCCAGCGGCCCCGCCGTGGTACTTCCACGCGCACGGTTGCACGGCGGATCTGAGCGCTCACGCCAGTGAAGGGCCGAACCTGGCGCGCGTCGATGCGTGGCTGGGGTTCAAGTACTTCGGCGGTTTCTACGGCCGTTCGAACGACGTCTACGGCGCGGTGCCCTCGCTCCACGTCGCTTATCCGCTGCTCATCGCGCTCGAAGGGTTCGGGGGTTTCGGCAAGCTTCGCCGCGCGCGCTTTTTGGTGTGGCCGCTCCGCGCCGCCGCGGTGGTGTTTTTCGTATGGATGGTCGGGGCCGCGGTTTACCTCGACCATCACTGGGTCATCGACGTCGTGGTCGGTATCGGTTACGCGCTCGTCGCCTTCACCGTGTTCCGAATCTTGTCACGATTCATTGCCTTCGATCCCTCCGAGCGAGCGGGGCTAGCCCGATGACGGAGCCCGGACCGCGGACGCGCCGGTTCATCGAGTGGACCTTGCGCCATGGGCGCGCGATTTGGGTCTGCGCGCTCGTTCTGGCCGTTCCCGCCGCGTATCGGACGTTCGAGCTCTATCGTCACCTGAATAGCGACATCGAAGCGCTGCTCCCGCACCGAGCGCCGAGCGCACTCGCGGTGGACGAGCTTCGCGCACGCTCGCCCGCGCTTCAGTACCTCGGCGTCATCGTCGACACCGGCGACGCGAAGCATCTCGCCGACGGAGAGCGCTTCATCGACGACCTCGCCGCGAAGCTACGCGCCTATCCGTCCGAGCTCGTTCGCCGCGTGCGCACTGGTGACGCCGCGGAGCGCGAGTTCCTCGAAAAGAACGCGGCGCTCTACGTCGACGTCGGCGATCTCGCCGAGATCCGGCACCGCATCGAACGGCGCCGCGACTATGAGGTCACCAAAGGGATGGACCTCGCGATCGACGACGACGAGCCGGTGCCCTCGCTCGACTTCGGCGATATCCAGAAAAAATACGAAGACCGCCTCGGCATGAGGCAAGCGAAAGCGAGCGGCGATCGCTTCTCGAGCCCGGAGCTGCATCTCACGATGCTGCTGGTCGAGGTCGGCCAAAACGAAAACGGACACACGCACTCCGGTGAACTGATGCGGCGGGTGAAGGACGACGTGGCGTCGCTCGGCGGGACGGCTCACTACGCGCCCGGCATGCACATCGGTTACACCGGCGACGTCGCGATCGCAGTCGAAGAGACCAGCGCGCTCATCTCCGATCTGTCGCTGTCGTCGATCATCGTCATTCTGGCCGTCGCGTGCGTCATCATCGTTTACTATCGCTGGTGGCGGAGCGTGCTGGTGCTCGTACCGCCGCTCGTGCTCGCTGCCCTTTACTCGTTCGCGGTGGCGTCGTTGCCGCCGTTCGGGGTGACGGAGCTCAACTCGAATACGGCATTCCTCGGCTCGATCATCGTCGGGAACGGCGTGAACTTCGGCATCATCTTGCTCGCGCGCTACGTCGAAGAGCGTCGCGCACAGAAGAGCGTCGAGGAATCCCTGGTCGTCGCGGCGTGGGGCGCGCGCCCCGGCACGCTCGCTGCCGCGCTCGCCGCCGGAGCGTCCTACGCGGCGCTCTCGATCACCGAATTTCAGGGCTTCCGCCAGTTCGGCATGATCGGCGGCATCGGCATGGTGATGTCGTGGCTCACCGCGCAGGTGCTTATGCCGCCGCTCCTCGGATGGGTCGACCGCGGCGTGCCCATCCCAGCTCGCCGCGCGGGCGGCTCGCGCACGCCGGCGGGCGTCGTCGCGCGCGTCGTGACGCGGATCCCGGCGCCGATCATCGCCCTCAGCGTGATCGTCACCGGTCTCGCGATCTGGCACGTGCGGCAGATTTCGTCGTCGTCGCTCGAGTACGATTTCTCGAAGCTCCGTCGCGCCGACACGTGGGTCTCCGGCGAGGGTTACTGGGGTCGCAAGATGGACACGTTGCTCGGCACTTACCTCACGCCGATCGTGATGCTCACCGACGGTCCGGGGGAAACGCGCGCCGTCGTGGAACGGCTGCGCAAGGCAGCGAAGGAAGAACCGCTTTCCGCGCTCATTTCCACGATTCGCTCGGCGGACGACGTGCTCCCGCGCGATCAGGAGGCGAAGCTCGACGAGGCCAAGGCGATCCGTCACGTCATCACGCCGAGGATCCGCGCCGAGATCACTCCCGAGCAGCGAAAGACCCTGGATCGATTCCTCGGGCAAAAAGACGCTCGTCCGATCACGGCCGCCGATCTGCC